>DASWYG010000146.1:0-11078 GCA_036405075.1 Bacteroidia bacterium
CCCATTCTTCATGAACGGTTTTCTTACCTCTTCTTACAGGAGCATTGTCCATGATATCGTCATGAACCAAACTGAAATTATGAAATGTTTCAATGGCAAGGGCAAGTTTTAAAGCTCCTTCCGTAATTTCACCTGCAAACGTTTTATAAGCCAACAATAAAAATTTTGGTCTCATTCTTTTACCTCCCAATTGCATGATGTAATTCATTGCATTGTATAAGTTCTCAGGCTTTCCTGCAAAAGGATGAGAAATGAGGTATTGCTCGAAATTATCTGAATCGACGATTTTTTCCGACATGATGTTTAATTTTTCTAGATTTTGTATCCTCTTCTATGATCTCCAGATCAATGGTTCTTTTTATTTTATCGGCATTGGTGACCAATACTTCTACTTCGTCTCCCATCTTAAACTGTTTATAAAATCTACTTCCTATCACTGCCATCAATACCTCGTCATACTCATAATGATCGCCCGGTATTTTATTCAACCTTACCAGTCCTTCGCACTTGTATTCTTTTATTTCTATAAACAAACCAAAGTCTGTCAATCCACTGATAACGCCTTTAAATACTTTACCAACCTGAGATTCCATCCATTCAGCTTGTTTGTATTTGATGGATGCTCTTTCTGCTTCTGCAGCCAGCACTTCCATTTTTGAACTTTGTTTACAAGCAGCATCCAATTTTTCCATGGTCCATCCTGTTATCTCTTCCATGGATTTTTGTTTTAAATAACCAAACAACAGCCTGTGAACAATCACATCCGGATACCTTCTGATGGGAGATGTAAAATGAGTGTAATACGGGAATGCCAACCCAAAATGGCTGGGCTTGTTAGGAGTATATAGCGCTTTGGCCATACTTCTAATGGACATGTTTCTGACCACATCCTGCTCAGGTTTTCCTTCAACCGCCTTAGTGATTTCATTGATGGATGTTCTGAATTGCTCCATTGTATCCGTTTCCAATTTGTATCCAAATTTACCCAAGAACCTCCTCAATTCTTGCAAACGTATGTCTGAAGGCTCATCATGGGTACGGTATACAAATGGCTTTCTAGGCTTGGCTGTGTATATGAATTCTGCCACTGAACGATTGGCCAGCAACATCAATTCTTCTATCATTTTATTGGTATCCTGCCTCACTTTTAACTTCAATCCAATAGGCTTATAATTTTCATCCAATTCAAATTTGTATTCGGTAGATTCGAAACTCATTGCTCCTCTTCTGAATCGTTCTTCTGTAAGATGATGCGCAAAATCATTGAGCCATTTCAACTCATCATGGTGTATACCTTCGCCATTGTTGAGCACTTCCTGTGCTTCTTCATAACTGAATCTTTTATCAGAATGTATAACGGTCTTCACAAAACGTTTAGCAACTACCTGATAATTTGCATTGATCTCAAATATGGCTGCAAAGGTCAATCTGTCTTCATGTGGCACCAATGAACAAACCACATCAGAGAGTTTAAATGGCAACATTGGCACTACCCTATCCACCAAATAAACAGATGTCGCTCGTCGGTAAGCTTCATCATCGAGCACAGTTCCAGGCTTTAGGTAATGGCTCACATCTGCAATGTGCACACCAACTTCATGATGTCCATTTTCTAATTTTCTAAATGAAATGGCATCATCAAAATCTTTTGCAGTATCAGGATCAATGGTAAAAGTGAGTACTTTCCTAAAGTCTTCTCTTTCTGCCAGATCTGCTGCACTGATTGTGCCACTGATTTTGTTTGATTCCAGTTGAACTTCTTCATCAAAACTTTCCGGCAATCCAAACTCCGCAAGTATGGCATGCATTTCTGTTTTATGATCGCCAGGTTTGCCCAACACTTCAGTTACTTTAGCCTCAGGGTATTGACTTCCTCTTTCAAACTGACCGATCTTAAACATCACTTTTAAACCATGTTTAAAATCATCTCCATGTTTAACTTTAAATAAGTGTTGAAATTTTACATTGTCGGGGTGAATGTACCAATGGTGATTGCGCAATTCTAATACACCTGAAAAGTTTCTGTCTGAATGCGATACCAAAGCAACAACATCGGCTTTTGATTTCTTTTTACCTTGTTTCACCACCAATGCTTCCACTTTATCAAATGGCAACAATTGAATGCCTGTGTATGCCACTACCAGATCTTCCTCCTCTCCTTCTACTTTTAAAAACACCCTGCCGTTTTTAGTGATGTCTATTACTCCTTCAACTTTTGTCGCCTGCATTGGTTTATAAAATTTATAATTGTCCTTGCGACCCAATACACCGGCATCTACCATCTGATTTAAAACAGGTAAAATATCTTCAGCCTTTTTAGGTTTATCTTCTAACTCCAGTTTTGAAAAAATCTGTTTGTGATTGACGATTTTGCCTTTGCTTTCGGTCAAAACCCTTACAATTTCATTTTCAAGAGCAGTTGTTCTTAATTTTTTTTTGCTCATTAGCTGCAAATTTAATTCTAAAAGCTTGCATTCAACTTATCACATGAAAAATGCAGCATTCAAATGAAGTTCTTATTCCTATAATATTAAAATTTGATTGTCAACAGAATATAGACTTAAAGACGTTTGTAATTTCGTTTTTTGGAATTTAATGTGATTCAATTTTTAAACCAATCCATTCCATTTTTGAAAATCGTAGTTCTAAAAGAATATAAAACAAAGTCTTAAACAATTAACTGCTTATATTTGTTCATACTAAACGATTAAAATCATGAAAAAAACACAATCACTCTTAGCTTTATCTCTTTCCATTTTACTCGGTAGTACTTCATTTGCTCAAACACTTCAAGCTGGATTTGACAAACAGGAATACACCGACATGATGAAAATTTCTGCTCGATTCGGAGATTCAGCTTACTATTCAAATTTACCGGTTCCCGGACAATATCATTTTGAATACCGCTCTCCAATTGTTGGACTCGATAATTGTTGGGACCTTTGGATCAGCGACAACAGAATTGGCATCATCAGCATAAGGGGCACAACGGTTAACAGTGTCAGTTGGTTGGCCAATTTTTATGCTGCAATGGTACCCGCAAAAGGTGAATTGCATTTGGGCAAAAAAGATGAATTCAAATACGAACTGGCCTCAGACCCAAAAGCTGCTGTGCATGTTGGCTGGTTGGTGAGCACAGCATTTCTGAGTAAAACCATAGTGCCTAAAATTGATTCGTGCAGGAAAGCAGGAATAAAAGAATTCATCATCATAGGACACAGTCAGGGAGGAGCCATTGCCTATTTATTGACAGCACATCTCAATCAATTGAAAAAGCAAAACACAATCGCTTCAGACATACGATTTAAAACCTATTGCAGTGCAGCACCCAAACCGGGTAATCTATATTTTGCCTATGAATACGAAAACCTGACTCAGAACGGATGGGCATACAATGTGGTCAATTCTGCAGATTGGGTACCTGAGGTGCCTGTAACCATACAAACCTTAAAGGATTATAACAATACCAATCCATTCATGCATGCAGAAACCATCATAAAAGAGCAAAAATTCCCAACAAAACTGGTGCTTAAAAAGATCTACAGGAAATTGGATAAACCTACCAAAAGGGCTCAGAAAAACTACCAGAAATATTTAGGCAAATTGGCATCCAAGATGGTAAAAGGGAACATTAAAGGCTATAGATCTCCGAAATATTATCCAAGTAATCATTATGTGAGAACGGGCAATACCATTGTGTTGTATGCCGATGAGAGTTATTACAAAGCATTTCCGGAAAATCCGAGCATGCTGTTCAATCACCATTTTCATCAACCTTATTTATATTTGACCGATAAACTACAATACACTTTGAACGACAAACCCAATAGCAGCAGTCCATTAAGTGGTTCATGGGAACTCGAGTACCTATATGGTGTCAATGATTTTAATGCACTTTACAGCAGCAGAAAACCAAAGATCGATCTCAATTCAAGCTCACTTAACATCAGTGGTAACACATCTTGCAACAGCTTTAGCGGTAATTTCATTCTGAATGGCAACAACATAGGTTTCTCATCATCTATGGCAATGACCAAGATGTTTTGTGAAGGTGAAGGCGAGATAAAATTCTTAGAAGCCTTAGCTAAAGTTAAAGGCTATTTTGTTACAGATGGTAAAACCCTGACCATGGTGGCCGATGGTGTTACCATTATGCGATTCAAAAGGATTTAGATCGAATTAAATGTGCTGAAGCAATGAACGGGTATACTCATTGGATGCATTTTTAATCAGATCAGATGTTTTTCCCTGCTCTACGATATAACCATCTTTTAATACGATCAGGTATTGACAAAACCAAGCTGCTACTGCCATGCTATGTGTGATCATCAAAATGGTAAGCCCCTCACTGATTTGTAATTCCTTTAACAGGTTTAAAATTTGTGCTTGAACAGATAAATCAAGTGCCGAAGTAGACTCATCACATATCAGCAAAGTTGGATTAACGGCCAATGCTCTTGCAATGCAAAGTCTTTGTCTCTGGCCCCCACTAAAATTGGCAGGAAATTTCACCAAATCCTCAGGTGTAAGCCCCACTTTTACCAGCAGTTCAATCGAAAGTTCCAATACCTCGCTGCTACTCAGATTTTTCCCGTGTTTGCGAATAACTTCTGAAAGCATTGATCTGACATTGATTTCAGGATTTAAAGCAGCAAATGGATCTTGAAAAATCAATTGAACATTTGAACTTAAACTTAATTTATTGTCAAAGTCATATTCTAAGGTTCCACCTGTAGCGGATTCAAGATTGACCAATATTTTGGAAATGGTACTTTTGCCTGATCCTGATTCACCGATCAATCCAACACTTTGTCCTTTGTACAAATCAAAGCTCAATGATTTGAGGGCTCTGAAAACTTTATCGTCCAGATAAAACTCTTTCCTCAATAAATTGACACTGAGCATTTGTTCATTTGAAGCTGCCGGTTCAACAAATGGTTTCGGCTTTTCTCCTTCACTTTGAATGGTCGTTAAGTAGTACCCTTTCTTATCCGGTGTAGGCTTACAAGCCAGCAATGCTTTGGTGTAATTCTCTTTTGGATGTCCAAAAACCTCTGAGGCAATGCCTTGTTCTATGATTTTTCCTTTGTACATCACCGCAATTCGATCAGAAAAACGACCAACGGCATCTAAATCATGGGAAATCAACAAGACACTTTTTCCATGAACCTTAGCCAAAGAACGGATCAATTCCAGAATTTCTTCTTGAATGATGACATCCAAAGCAGTAGTTGGTTCATCTGCAATGATCAGATCAGGATTACCGGCCAGTGCCATAGCAATCATGACCCTTTGTCTTTGTCCGCCGGAGAGTTGAAATGGATAGGCATTTAAAACCTTGTCGGTTTGGTTCAATTCAACAGACTTGAGAAGTTCAATGGCTTTATTTTTAAGTTCCTCTTTACCTTTATATCCGCATAAAATCAGGTTTTCAAACAATTGATCACCACATTTTTGCACCGGGTTAAGTGCAGTAAGAGGTTCTTGAAAAATATAGGCAATCTTGCACAAAGCATATTGTTTCCTTTGCTTGCTGTTCATGCCCAATAATTCAGAAAAACTTCCATCCTGTTCAAAGTACTTGATGGAACCTTCAGGATGTAAAGTTTCAGGCAGCAAATTGAGCACAGACAGGCATGTCAAAGACTTACCTGAACCTGATTCGCCTACCAAAGAAATAATTTCGCCTCTATTGATGGAAAGATTGAGCTCATCGACTAAAACCTTGTCTCCGGTTTTAATCTTTAGTCCTTCTATCTTGAGTAACTCCATTAGAATCCATGGTTGATTGGGGACCTTTGTGAGAAATTCTTGATAGAATTTTTGTATTTTAAATTCTCTTTGATATCGCTTAAGAAAACAATGAGTTCTTCAGGATTGGCCAAAACTTTTATGTTATCAGGCATTTTCAACTCCTTCTTGGTGACCACTTGAGCACCACTCAAAAGTATTTGAGTTTCTTTCCAGTGTTTGCCAAGATTGTTGATAAAGGTTTGTATGCTGACGTTGCTGTTGAGCGAAGTGATGATACTGAAAATGAAGTCGGGTTTTCTGATATCAAAAATTTTATAAAGGTCTTCGAAAGGTGTTTGCGATCCTAAATAGATCACTTCATGGCCCCTTGAACGAAGAACGTAATTTGCAAACAGTATACTCAAATCATGCGATTCTCCTGTAGGTACGAAGATGAGGAATTTCTTCGAATCCACATTGGGTCTCACCGAAAGGTTGTCTATTGCTACGAAAAGTCTTTGACGAATGAGGTTTGAAATAAAATGTTCGTGTGCAGGATGTATGGAACCTGATAACCAAAGCAAGCCAATTTGTTCCATAAATGGAAACACGATTTGAATCATGGTATCTTCCAAACCCAGTTTGAGTACATTGATGGAAAGAATTTTATTGAATTCCTTTTCATCAAAAAGCATCATGGTACTGATCAGAGCCTGAATTTGTCCGTCGTATTTGGATTTGTTTTCAGACAATTGCTGGCATTTGTCTCTAATTTCCTCCAAACTCATTTCCGCAATCTTTGAAATTTTGTACCCGTTGTTGTTAAGAATTGATATGTTTAAGATCAACCTCAACTGGTCTTCATCGTAATACCTAATGCCGGTATCAGTTCTGTGGGGGGTAAAAATTTGATAGCGCTGTTCCCAGATTCGAATTGTGTGAGCCTTGATTCCGGTAATGTTTTCAAGGTCTTTAATAAAGAGCTTATTCCGAAAGTCTTTTTTGCCTTTTTTCATTTTTATTTGTGTTATTTGTGTAAAGCTTCAAAACAATCATAGTGTATATTTGTTACCGTCTTATGAAAAGTGTCCTTATCGCAGGCGGTTCCGGTATGATTGGGTCAAAGTTAATCAAAAAACTTAAACAAAAAAATATAAATATTGTTTTACTTTCAACGAAAACCAATTATAAGTCACTGACAAACAGCTATTACTGGAATCCTGACCAAAAAAATTTTCCAGAAATAGACCTCTCCCAATTCGATACTTGCATCAACCTGTGTGGTGCCGGTATTTTTGATCAGAATTTTACCCCTCAAAGAAAAAAGATACTGTACGATTCACGTATTCATCCCATTGATTTTCTGTACGAACAGTTCCTTAAAGCCAAAGTAAAGCTCCCATGCTTCATTTCTGGTTCTGCTACAGGCATTTATCCCAATATTTGTTTAAATGAATTAAGTGAAAACTCAACACATGGCGACGGTTTTATTCCAAATCTAGTAGAAACATGGGAAGAATCTGCGCTGAAATTCAATAATATAGCCGATCGAACCATAATTATCAGAACTGGTATCGTTTTTTCCGATTCAGGAGGCTTCGTTCAACAAATTTCAAAGCCCATTAAATACTTTGCCGGTGCCATTCCCGGATCAGGAAAACAATACGTTAGCTGGATACATGTCGATGATTGGGTGGAGCTTCTGATTCATTTGGCAGATAAAAATGAACAAGGGCTTTTTAATGCAACAGCTCCAGAGCCTGAAACTCTAGAAAATATCAGTCAATTTATAGCCAAAAAAATGCATCGACCCGGTTTTATGCCACACTTACCCGTATGGTTGCTAAAACTGATATTCGGCAAAGAAAGACATGAACTTTTGTTGACAGATCAAAAAGTCAGTGCTCAAAAGGTACTCGAAACCGGCTTTAAGTTTCAATTCCCTAATTATCAATCAGCGCTTAACGATATCATCAAATGAGCGAAAAAATTGCCATTCACTGGTTCAGAAGAGATTTAAGATTGAATGACAATGCCGCACTTTACCATGCACTTAAGTCAGGTTGTAAGGTCATTCCCATTTTCATATTCGACAGTAACATTTTGTCAAAATTAGAAAACAGACAAGATGCCAGGGTGCATTTCATTCACAACACCTTACAAAAATTAAAGTCTGAACTCAAACATCTAAAATCAGATTTACAGGTTTTCCATGGAAATCCATTGGAAATTTGGGAACAAATCATCGACAAATACCATCCGAATTCGGTTTATACCAATATGGATTACGAACCTTATGCAATAAAAAGAGATGCAACTGTAGAATCAATTTTGGCAGGTAAAAACATCTCATTTCATAGTTTCAAAGACCATGTCATTTTTGACAAAGATGAAGTTTTGAAAGATGATGGTAATCCCTACACGGTTTACACCCCATATTCGAGAAAATGGAAATTGAAATTAAATAATTTCTATTTAAAGCCTTACCCAAACGAAAAATATCAGAATGCTTACGCCAATTTCTCAGCCGATGAAATGCCGACTTTAGAAAAAATTGGATTTGAATCGGTTAATGTCTCTTTCCCTTCAGAAACAGTAGACAGTGGCTTGATCAAAAAGTACCATTTACAAAGGGATATACCTTCGATCAATGGCACGAGTAGATTGAGTTTACATTTCAGATTTGGAACAATTTCCATCAGAGACAAAGCTGCTAAAGCACTAAAAATCAGTGAAAAATGGTTAAATGAATTGATTTGGAGGGACTTTTACATACAAATCATGGCTCATTTCCCTCATGCAATGTCCTCAGCTTTCAAACCTGACTACAACAGAGTGATATGGGACAACAATACTGCTCATTTTAAGGCTTGGTGTGAAGGCAAGACAGGTTACCCCCTTGTAGATGCAGGCATGCGTGAATTGAATGCTACGGGTTTTATGCACAACAGGGTGAGGATGGTAGTTGCCAGTTTTTTATGCAAACATTTATTGATCGATTGGAAATGGGGGGAAGCTTATTTTGCAGAAAAATTATTGGATTTTGAATTGGCCAGTAACAATGGTGGATGGCAATGGGCTGCAGGTTCGGGAGTAGATGCGGCTCCATACTTTCGAATATTCAATCCCAAACTACAAATGGAAAAATTTGACCCTGAATTAAAATACATCAAAAAGTGGGTACCTGAATTTGGAACTTTTGATTACCCGAGACCCATTGTGGTACACGAACAGGCTCGTGTTAGGTGTTTGGAAGCTTATAAGGCTGCGCTAAAACCATATTAGGTTGTACCAAGTTCCTTAAATTTCATTTCTACAAACAGCTATTAAATTGTAATATTGCCGACTCAAACTTAATTAGCGAATAATAAGATGAAAAACATTTCAGTTATAGGATGCGGCACAATGGGTAACGGTATAGCCCATGTCTTTGCTGTCAACGGTTTCAATGTAAAATTAATTGACATCAACGAAGCCGCTTTACAAAAAGCCATTCAAAAAATATCGGGTAATTTAGACAGACAAGTGAGCAAGCAATTGATCACTGAAGAACAAAAATCAACAGCTTTGGCTAATATTACCACCACCACAGAGTTGGCTTCAGGAGTATCCAATGCTGATCTGGTTATAGAGGCAGCTACAGAAAATGTCAACATCAAACTTCAAATTTTTAAAGACATAGATGCATCAGCTCCTGAAGCTTGTATATTGGCGTCTAATACTTCATCTATCAGTATCACTAAAATAGCAGCTGTTACCAAGCGCCCTGATAAAGTCATTGGTATGCATTTCATGAATCCGGTTCCTGTGATGAAATTGGTAGAGATCATCAATGGATACAAAACCGACGCGAATGTGACCAAAACCATTATGGATTTGAGTAAAGCCATTGGTAAAGTGCCAACGCTTGTCAATGACTATCCGGGATTTGTTGCCAATAGAATCTTAATGCCGATGATCAACGAAGCGATTATTACCTTGAATGAAGGTGTTGCAGGCGTTGAGGAAATAGATACAGTTATGAAATTGGGCATGGCACATCCAATGGGACCATTGCAATTGGCTGATTTTATCGGTTTAGATGTTTGTTTGGCCATCATGAATGTATTGAACGATGGTTTGGGCAATCCAAAATATGCTCCAAGTCCTTTGTTGATCAATATGGTTACAGCAGGAGATTTGGGTGTAAAATCAGGTCGTGGGTTCTACGATTACAGTGCCGGAGGCAAAGAATTGATAGTAGCTCCAAACTTCAAATAAAAAAGGTTTTCATCCGGAAAATTTGATTTTCCAGTATTCTTCAATATTGTAAATGCCGGTCTTTGTATCGGCATTTTGCTTTATCAGTGGCTTTTACATTTGTGAAATTTGTTGTTTAAAAGCGGAAAATAACGCAATTTGCAACTTTTTATGGCTAATAAAGAATCATGGGGCTCGCGAATTGGGCTCATCCTGGCAATGGCCGGTAACGCAGTGGGACTAGGAAACTTTCTGCGTTTTCCTGTACAAGCGATTCAAAATGGTGGTGGTGCATTCATCATCCCTTATCTCGTGTGTTTTTTACTGATGGGTTTGCCCTTACTGTATGTTGAATGGGCCATGGGTCGATTTGGCGGTAAGTTTGGTAATCACTCCACCCCTTTTATTCTCGACAGCATGGACAAAAAGAAAATGTGGAAATACATTGGTGTATTTGGCATTTTCACCAACGTTGCTGTAGCCGCTTATTATTGCTACCTCGAAAGTTGGACCCTCTCATACGTTTACCACTCTATCGTGGGTACATTCCAAGGAATGGATCAAAAAGCAGTTGGTTCATTTTTCGATAATTACATAGATATCAGCACCACAACCACAGGCATTCCTTACGAAGCCATTTGGATGTGGTTGATCTGTTTGTTGATCAATACATGGATTTTAAGTAAAGGTCTCAGTGGTGGCGTCGAGAAAACAGCTAAAATTGGTATGCCTTTGCTCATCGTTTTCGGAATTTTCTTGGCATACAAAGGCATTACTTTAAAAGCAGGAGAACACAATGCCATACACGATGGTACCTTAGGTCTGAATTTCCTTTGGACCCCTGATTTTACTTCGATTTGGAATTTCAAAGTATGGCTGGCAGCAGCAGGGCAAATCTTTTTTACTCTCTCTCTTGGCATGGGCTCTATACACTGCTATGCCTCTTATATTAAATCCAAAGATGACATTGCTCTCAATTCACAAACCGCCGGTTGGACCAACGAATTTGTTGAGGTAGTATTAGGTTCATCTATTTTAATACCTATTGCTATTGGTTATTTGGGTATTGATCAAGTAGTAGAAATGACTAAAAATGGTGGATTGGG
>DASWYG010000147.1:0-30175 GCA_036405075.1 Bacteroidia bacterium
TGAATTCAAGACTTGATTCAATTCAAGCCGCCATCTTATCAGTAAAACTGAAATATTTAGAATCATTTATTGAGGAACGCAGGCAGGTAGCAAATTTTTATGATGAGGCATTAAGTGGGATAGATGAATTGATATTGCCTAAAAGGGATATGAATTCAACCCATGTTTATAATCAATACACAGTACAATTGAAGAGTGGTGATGTTGAGAAGTTAAGATCATCATTAAAAGAGCTTGGTATACCCACTATGAAATACTATCCTGAGCCGCTCTACAATCAAAAAGCATATAAACAAAACATAACATTAGAACACACAGAAAAACTTTGTAACACAGTATTCAGTTTGCCTATAGGGACAGACATGAATGAAGAACAATTGAATTACATTACACAAAACCTTATAGAAATTATAAAACAAAAATGAAAATCGCAGTTGTAGGCACAGGCTATGTTGGCCTGGTAACAGGGACTTGTTTTGCCGAAGTCGGATTAAATGTCGTTTGTATAGACATTGACAAAAGAAAAATCGAAAATTTAAAAAACGGAATTTTACCAATTTATGAGCCAGGGCTTGATGAAATGGTAAAACGCAATTTCGACAAAGGTCGTTTGAGCTTTTCAACCGATTTGAAAGAGAGCATTAAAGAATGCGAAGCAGCATTTATTGCTGTGGGTACACCACCTGATGAAGATGGTAGCGCAGACCTTAAGTATGTGTTGGGCGTTGCTTCAGAAATTGGTACTTATATGGAAGATTACTTGGTGGTAGTGACCAAAAGCACTGTACCGGTAGGAACTGCCAAGAAAGTGAAAGTGGCAGTATCTGAAGCATTGGCAAAAAGAGGTTCAAGCATAGGGTTTGATGTTGCCAGTAACCCTGAATTCCTTAAAGAAGGCGCAGCTATCGATGACTTTATGAAACCTGATCGCATTGTGATTGGTGTTGAATCTGATAAAGCAGAGGAAGTTATGAGTCGTTTGTATAAGCCATTTTTATTGAATGGACATCCATGTATTTTTATGGACATTCCGAGTGCTGAAATGACCAAGTATGCAGCTAACAGTATGCTGGCCACTAAAATCAGTTTCATGAACGATATCGCAAATTTGTGCGAAATAATGGGTGCTGACGTCAATATGGTTAGGAAAGGTATTGGCAGTGATTCCAGGATTGGACATAAATTCATTTACCCCGGCATTGGTTACGGTGGTTCATGTTTTCCTAAAGATGTGAAAGCTCTGATCAAAACAGCCGATGAGAATGGATATACCATGCAAGTTTTAAAATCAGTTGAAAGTGTGAATGACGCTCAAAAATTGAGAATGTTCCACAAACTCAACAACTATTTTAAAGATTTGAAAGGTAAAAAAGTTGCTTTATGGGGATTGTCCTTCAAACCAAAAACCGATGATATGAGAGAAGCTCCGAGTTTGGTGCTAATAGAACAATTGTTGGAGGCTGGTGTTGAAATAGTTGCTTATGATCCGGTTGCCATGCATGAAGCAGAGCGAATTATAGGCAATAAGATCACTTATTCTGAAGATCAATACGGAGCCTTGGAAGGCGCAAATGCATTGGTGATTGTAACCGAATGGCCAGAATTCAGATCGCCGGATTTTGATAAAATTTCCTCAATGCTCAAAAACAAAGTGGTATTTGACGGTAGAAACATATATGAACCAGAAGAAATGAAAACATTGGGTTATCATTACGAGTGTATAGGTAGAGAAATAGTAGATTGATATGACAAGAAAAAAAGTATTAATAACCGGTGCGGCCGGATTCCTGGGTTCACATTTATGTGACAGGTTCATCAAAGAAGGTTTTGATGTGATCGGAATGGACAATTTGATAACCGGTGATCTCAGAAACATTGAACACTTATTCAAGTTAAAAGAATTTGAGTTTTATCATCATGATGTTTCAAAATTTGTTCATGTACCCGGAGAATTGCATTACATTTTGCATTTTGCTTCACCTGCCAGCCCTATCGATTATTTAAAAATTCCAATTCAAACTTTGAAAGTAGGTTCATTGGGAACTCACAATCTATTGGGATTAGCAAAGGCTAAAAATGCAAGAATATTGGTGGCTTCTACTAGTGAAGTATATGGTGATCCAATGGTTCATCCGCAAAACGAAGAATATTGGGGCAATGTTAATCCCGTTGGTCCCAGAGGTGTTTATGATGAAGCCAAAAGGTTTCAAGAGGCAATGACCATGGCTTACCACACTTATCACAATGTAGAAACCAGAATCGTGAGGATATTCAATACTTATGGCCCTAGGATGCGCCTAAATGATGGCAGAGTATTGCCGGCATTCATTGGTCAGGCTTTGAGAGGTGAAGATCTAACTGCTTTTGGTGATGGTACTCAAACAAGATCATTCTGCTATGTAGATGACTTAATAGAAGGTATATACAGATTGTTGATGAGTGATTGTGCCACACCTGTGAATATTGGAAATCCAAGCGAGATCACAATCAATGAATTTGCTCAGGAAATCATCAAATTGACCGGAACAAATCAAAAAGTGATATACAAGCCTTTGCCTACAGATGATCCAAAGCAAAGACAACCAGATATAACGAAGGCCAGAGAAATCCTTAATTGGGAGCCCAAAGTAAGTAGGGAAGAAGGTTTGAGGATCACATACGACTATTTTAAATCTTTGACCAAAGAGAGGCTTTATGAAGAACCTCATGGCAGAGATTTTGGACAACAAAAAAGGAGCAATTAAGCTCCTTTTTTTTATGTCTGTTTTACAACAGACTTGAATAAGCGTAAGTGGATCAAAGTTTATCCAATGGGACTTTGCAAGTAAATCCTACTTGTAAATCACGCATTTTGATTTTGTATTGACCATTCACACTGAATGGTGTCATATACATTTGGTAGCCTGTATACATACCCAATTGAACAGTAGCATTGTAATTGGTATACAAAGACAACATGGTATTTAAACTACCTGTGAAATAATTGCTGTTCACTTTGAATTCTTTTTGTTCAACCATGTTGTAATGTCCGGTTGATCTAGAATTGATGTAAGACAAACCACCACCTAAACCTAAGCTTACAAATGTGTTAGGGGTAATGCTTTGCTCAACATTGAATCTAAATGGTAAAGTAACTACATTGTAAATGTTCTTTCTTACATAAGCGAAAGATTCGGTTAATAGGAAAGGGATGGTGTCATTGCCATCTACAAAAAACCCAAAAGAGTTGATGTAGTATTTAATCTTGTTGTTTTGATCGGCAATTTTTATGTCTAATGTACTTTCATTTAAACCAATTATTTCTTTTCTCATGCTGTATTGCAAGCCAAGTTCAAGAGAAAATCTGTTGTTGTTTCCGAATTTTCTTTGAATATTTCCAAAGATGTTTAATCCACCACTGTTGCCAGTCAGTTTTTTAATGTTCTTGTACAAGTCTTTGTGGATGTATTCAATAGAATCTTTGCCAATTTCTGCAGTATTATAACTCACTTGTTGGCCGATTCCAAAGTTTAGCCACCATTGGTTGTTGCTAAAATCACCACTGTTTAGTATGGCATCTTTTTTACGTTCAGCAAATGATTTTTTCTTTTTGCTTGGGAAGAAAGAGAATGTTTCGGCATTGTCGATATTTAAAGAATGCTTGAATCTTTCGAAATTTCTCATTCTTGTTTCAGTGGTGTAATCATCATTTCCGGTAAATGAATTGATCAATCCACCTTCTGAACCGGCTAAAACATTTCGATTTGATTGGCGGTTCGATTGTCTTCTGCCGGTTTTGCCAAATGTGTTGTTAGAAGGAGAAAAGTTGCCTGAATTAATGGATTCGTTAGCTTTTTCTGACAGACCTGATTGTGCTATTCCGTTTGATTGCGAATTTTTGCTGTTCGCTTTCGATTTTCCGATTTCAGTACCGGCTCCGGAAGTATTTCCGGAAGCCTGTTTGTTATCGGCAGATTTTGTATTAGAGTTTTGAGCATCTAATGACTTAGAGGACGGGTTAGCATTTTCATTAACAGATGCACTGTTAGTTGTGTTATTGCCGTTTTCGGTGTTGGCAGGAGCAATTGAGCCAGCACTGTCGGCTTTTGCTGTGGAAGTGTTTTCAACCACTGCAATTTCTGTGTTTTTCTTGAACATTAAGGCATTGCCTATCCAGGCCAAACCAACTACTGCGACGATTATGACCGGAGCAAGCCAATGCCAGACAGATCCGGCTGGTTTCTGGTCAAGGCGCGTATTGATGTTCTGCCAAAGTTGCTCCTTTGGTGGCAGATATTCATCTTTAAATGATGCCCTTAATCGATTATCAAATTCTTCTGGACTCATGATTTTTCATTTCATTTTTATACAATTGCCATAGCATGCTTCGCGCTCTTGTGAGAGAACTTCTACTGGTGCTTTCCGGCATGTTTAACTTTTCCGATATTTCCTTGTGACTAAAACCATCAATGGCATACATCATCAGGACCACTTTATAATTCTCCGGTAATTTCTCCATGAGCATCATGACCAATTCTGAATCGAATTTGTCCGGTGCTTCTTCGTAATTCTCCGGAATCTGTCTTGCATGATCATCAATGTTCACTTGCAAGGCCAGTCTTTTCATAGATCTTAGTTTGTTGATGGATTCATTGATGAATATCCTGGTCATCCAAGTTTCAAGACTGCTTTGAAAAGTAAAGTTTTTCAAATGCATGAACACTTTTACAAATGCTTCCTGAAACGCATCTTCCGCCAATTCTAAATCTTTCAGGTACCTTTTGCTCACCGCTAACATTTTGCCGGCAAAGCGATTATACAGCGCTTCCTGAGCGAGTCTATCGCCCTTGATGCATCCTTCTATCACTTGCTTTTCTGCGAACATGAGTACCACTGATAATTCTTAGACAAATCTATCCATTAATTTGCTGCAAAAAAATACGTTTTTTTTCAATTTTAGCCCTAATTCATTTGGTTTTAGGCCATTAGTTATTGAATTGTATTGTGTAGTAGTCTGATATTCAAATGTTTGTGAATTGGAAGGCCGAGCACAGAGTTTATAAGATTTTTCCAAATCTGACCTTGAAGCTGAACTTCAGGAAGTTGTCATCCCCTCTGATGTCCAAACGTTCGATTCTATATGGCGATTTTATTGGTAAATTGTTGATGCGATTCCCGATTCTGAATGCAGCTTTGATTTCAGAGGATTCAAATGCTTTGATCAGTTTTTTCATCTTCTCAGGGTGCTTTTTGGGAAATGCACCATAAGTATATGCCCAAAATGGCTGTACATCCAAATTGAGTTCCTTTAGATTGCTTTTGCAAGCACTTATTTCTTCTTTTAAATTGTTTTCTGAAATATCATTGATGTTTTCATGTCGGCGGCTATGGCATGCGTATTGTGCCAAATGACTCATTTCGGTTAATTCATCGATTCCTAAAAATTTCTGAATCTTTCCATCGTGTATTATTTCCTTACCAACAAAATCTGAAACCAGAAATATTCCAAATGGCACATTGTGTTTCTTTAAGATTGGATAAGCATTCGTGAAATTGTCATAATATCCGTCATCAAAAGTGATTAGAAGCGGATTTTCAGGAAGTGTTTTTGCCCCCTCTAAGTAAAAATTTAAATCTGAAAACGAGATGAAATTGTATCGTTTGGATAGAAATTCGATTTGTTCGTTGAATTGAACCTTGTCTACAGTCAAGAAATCTCTATGATTTTCACTGACTTTGTGATACATACATACCCTTAGACGTTTCATTTCTTTTGATTGAGTTCGTAAAGTTTAAGGTATTTAACGGTATGGTACCATGCATTCAAATACGACCATACAAAACCCTGCCAACCGTTAAGGATGTTGAGGTAAATGATCAAATGTTTGAAAAAGTATATTGGAAACGCAGCCAGACACATTAATAGAGATCTTGATTTGCCTTTTTCTTTAAGTTTGGCTGCACCAATATCCGTGTAATGATTAAATTTTCTAAAATAATGTGAAAGGTCCCTATAGCTGTGATGAAAGATGATGTGATTCAGATTGTGAATTTTACCTTTTACATGAACTTTTTCGTGTACAGCGGCTTCATCAAAATTGCCAAATTTTTTATTGAATAAACGCAAATGCAGATATTTGCTTTCTTTGCCATAATTGAATGCTTTGCCTAAAAAAAAGTGCCGGATGGGTATGCGGTAAGCATTGATTTCATTGAGCTCTTTCAGAGTTGAAATTTCTTTGATCAATTCTTCGGATAATACTTCATCGGCATCTATGTTGAGTATCCAGTCGTTTTGAGCCAAACTCACACCATAGCGTTTCTGGAGTCCAAATCCATCAAACTTTCTTTCGAATACTTTGGCGCCAAATGATTTTGCGATCTCAGCGGTGTCATCAGTGCTTTCATCATCCACCAAAATGATCTCATCACACCAATTCAATTTGGGCAATGACATTTTAAGGTTATCGGCTTCATTTTTTGCGATGATGACAGCAGAAATGCGCATGTTTCAAATATAAATCAATTATTCTGAGAGTTCCAGCCATCTCATGGATTTTTCATCCAGTTCGGCTTCGGTCTTTTGTAATTCGGCAGCCCATTTGGCGAGTGTCTCGTGGTCAGAACCACCGGCATTGAGCAGTTCATTCAGTTCGGCTTTCTTGCCTTCAAGTCCTGCAATCGCTGTTTCCAAATCACTGAGTTCTCTTTGCTCTTTAAAACTGAGTTTTTTCTTGTTTGCAGATTTTACTTCTGTAGCTACCGTTGTTGAATTTGGTTTGTTTACAGTGCTGTTAGAGCTTGGAGATTCAGACTTGGTTTCATTGTCTGTTTCCTCTCTGTAGTCGGTATAATTGCCATAGAAATCGCGAATGTGACTGTTGCCTTCAAAAACAAAAAGGTGATCCACCAATTTGTCCATGAAATAACGGTCGTGCGATACCAATAACAAGCAACCATCAAAATTCATCAAAAAGTCTTCAAGAACATTCAATGTGTCGATGTCAAGGTCATTGGTTGGCTCATCCAGAATCAGAAAATTAGGGTTTGAAACCAACACTTTCAAAAGTTGTAACCTGCGTCTTTCGCCACCACTTAGTTTTGCAACCGGAGTGTGTTGCATAGATGGCGGAAAGAGGAACATGTCAAGAAGTTTTGATACACTCACAGTTTCACCATTGCCCAATGTTACATATTCTGCAATTTCTTTTACTTCATCAATGATTCGATTGGCATCATTAAGATCTCTGCTGTGCTGTGTATAATACCCGATTTGAAGGGTTGATCCATGAACAATTTGTCCGGTGCTTGGGTTCAATTTACCTGTCAACACATCCAGAAGCGTTGACTTTCCGGCGCCATTTTGACCTACAATACCAATACGATCACGTTTTTTAAAGATGTATGAAAAGTCTTCAAAAATCAACTTGTCGCCGAATTGAACACCTATGTGATCTGCTTCAATGATTTTGTTGCCCAATCTTGTTGATTGAACAGATATGTCAAGGTCCTTCTTGGAAAGATCGGTACTGGCTTTGTCTTTTAATTCGTAAAAGGCTTCGATTCTGCTTTTAGATTTGGTGCCTCTTGCTTTTGGCATTCTTCTCATCCATTCCAACTCTTTGCTCATGAGGTTTCTGGCCTTAGAAATTTCAGCTTCCATAACAGCTTCTCTTTGAGATTTTTTCTCAAGATAGAAAGCGTAGTTACCCTGATGGATATACAATTTACCTCTTTCCAATTCAAGAATATGAGTGGCCACATTGTCGAGGAAATATCGATCGTGGGTCACCATGATGATTGAAATGTTGTGTGCATTGAGAAGGTCTTCCAACCATTCGATTGCTTTTAAGTCGAGGTGATTCGTCGGTTCATCGAGAATCAAAACATCTGGTTGAGTGATCAGCAATTTGGCCAATGCAACCCTTTTTCGTTGACCTCCACTCAGTGTTGAATTGCTTTGTTTTAGGTCATATATGCCTAGTTTGCCTAATATTTGATGTGCTTTTTTCTCAAAATCCCATGCATCGTGTTTTTCCATTCTCTCGAGAATGTCTTGCATTTTGTCGGCAGAAAAATCAGGATCTTGAATGGCATTTTCATAATCTTTTACCAGAGTCAGAATAGGGTTATCTGAATTGAAGATACTTTGTTCGACTGTTAGTTTAGGGTCGGCATCAGGTTCTTGCGGAAGAAATCCAATGCTGATGTCTTTTGCTTTGGCAATATTGCCTGAGTCGGGCGAAATCATACCCGAAAGCACTTTCAGTAAGGTAGACTTACCGGTGCCATTGGATCCGACCAATGCCAGCTTTTCACCTTTGGCAAGGCCGAAACTGATTTGATTGAAGAGCCATCTTTCTGTAAATGCTTTGGAAACCTTGTCGGCTGATATCAGATTCATTGAGACTGCAAAGGTAGTGAAATACAGTTATCGATTGCCTTGGAATTGAAGATAAAGTTTAACACCTTTGCAGGTTATATGGTCATTTATAATCCCAAAGACTGGTGGAAGCTCATATTAGGGTTTCAAAAAAGTGATACTTTCAGGATCATGCTTCCAGGAATTATGGGTATGGCCACATACGCATTTCTGGTGGTTTACACCGAAAAGGAATTGCTGCATTTAGAGTATAAAAATACAACCAGTATACATTCACTGGTAGGTTTTGTGCTTTCTTTGTTGTTGGTCTTTAGGACCAATACTGCTTATGACAGATGGTGGGAAGGTCGTAAACTATGGGGCAGTTTCGTTAATAACAGTAGAAATTTAGCCATAAAATTGTCAGTGTTGATTGATGATAAAGATACAAAAGAGATGTTTAAAGTTCTGATTTGTAATTATATTGTGGCAGTTAAAGAACATCTCAGAGAAGGTGTCATAATTGATAATTTAAAGCCTGCCGGAAAATACAAAGTAGAGGTTTTTGTTCAATTCACACATATTCCGAATCGAATCATGCAGATCGTTTATTCAGAGATAAATCAGTTGCATGTTTCAGGTAAAATCAGTGGTGAACAATTGCTGTTTCTCAACAATGAATTGCAATCATTCTCAGATAATACCGGTGCTTGCGAGCGTATTAAGAAAACACCAATACCATATTCATACAATATCTTTTTAAAGAAGATCATATTTGTTTATATAGCCAGTATGCCTTTTGGATTTGCCATGGAATTCGGATACTGGACCTCGCTGATGGTGCCACTTTTGTTTTATGTGTTTGGCAGTATTGAATTGATTGCAGAAGAAATTGAAGATCCTTTTGGATTAGATGACAATGATTTGCCAACGGATATGATCACTTCTACAATCGTTGCCAATTTGGAAGAAATATTCGCCACCGGTAAAGTGTAAGGTTTTAATGGATATTTTAAAGTGAAAAGATTACTACAACTCCTACAATTGATGCTTTGCTATCTGGCAGTTTTTGAATTGTCAAGGCTATATTTTCTTGTGTATGGCTATTCAATGACAAATGAGAATCTGATCACAGTTTTTGCCATTACTGCATACAAAGGTTTCTTGCTGGATCTTTCTTCAGTTGCTTATTGTATTACGCCTTTTGTGTTCTTTTTTATTACTGAAGGTCTGATCAAATATAAGATTCCGGTGAAAGTGTATAAGGTAATTGCTGTCATTGAATTGTTCCTTATAGCTGCAATTACCATTGCAGATCCTGAATTGTACAAACAATGGGGCAGTAAGTTTAATAACCAGGTTTTGGTGTATGTGTCTCATCCTCTTGAAATGGCTGCTTCCACCGGTGCCGTCAATTGGTTAAAAACCGGATTGATGTCTGTAGTATTCATTCCATTGGTTTTCTTTATCGGTATTAAGATATTTAAGATTCTTGAAAAAGACATCGCCATATCGATTCAACACACAATTGTAAATGTATTAAATGCCGCATTTTTGTTTGTGTTATTGAGAGGGGGACTTGGCGTCGCAACCATCAGTCAATCTTCGGCAATTTTTTCTGAAAACAGATTTTACAATTCAGCTTCGATCAACAGTTTCTGGAATGCTTTGTACTACATCTTTAATGATACCGGTAATTTGTATGACCAATCGTATCTGCCTTATGATGAGCCAGTGGCCAAGCAGTCGTTTCAGAAGCAAGTGAGTGAACCTTTCAATCTGCCTGATTTAACCATACTTGAGCGCCCTAATGTAATGATCATCATGCTCGAAAGTTTTACGGCATCGGGTAGTCAATTTTTCAGTGGATACAACAATTGTATGCCATATTTGGATAAGATTGCTAAAGAGAATTTGTGTTTTACTTCCTGCTATTCTTCTGGAGATAGAACTGAAAAAGGATTGGTTGCAGTTTATAGCGGATATCCGGCTCAACCTGCTTCATCGATCATCGTTTTTCCGGATAAAATGGCAAAGTTGCCAAGTTTGGGAAAATCATTGGGCAGTATAGGGTATAAGAGTTTGTTCATGTATGGGGGAGATGCTGATTTTGCTTCTATGAAAGCTTATATGGTGGTGCATGGTGTAGATGAGATCATTGATAAAAAGTCTTTTGGAAAGAGTGAATTGAACAGTAAATGGGGTGCACATGATGGCAATTTGTTTAATAAGGTTTTGGAAAAGCATCAAAATATTCAGCAACCATTTTTGTCGACGATAATGACATTGAGTAGTCATGAACCCTTTGAGGTGCCATTTGAATCAACAGACCTGCCCAAAGATGAATGGTATGCTTATAAGAATTCGATACGCTATGCAGATAAATGTTTGTATGATTTCCTGGAGAAATGCAAACAAACATCATGGTATAAAAATACACTGATCGTGTTGGTAGCTGATCATGGGCATGATATTGGACTTGAAAACAAGCATTTTTTCGGCAAAGAGAAATTTCACATTCCTCTGATTATAACCGGAGGGGCACTTGACGATAAATTGAGAGGTGTCAATTTTAATGGAGTAGTTTCACAAACCATCATTCCATCTTTGTTGTTATCTGGTATTGGTTTGGATATTAAATCATTCAATTGGCAAACCAACTCCGTAGATTCCGGATTTGCTCAATACCATTACAACAGTGGATTTGGGAGGGTTAAAGCAGGGTCGGAAAGTGTATATGACAATTTGCAAAAAACCTTTTATTTCAAGGGCAATTCAGTTGATAGTTTAAATTTGTTGAGAACAGGAAGAGAATTTCAACAAGTTTTGGTTGCTGATTTTCTACAGAAATGACCTATATTCGTTGAGTAAAATGAAACTGTCTGGTTTATCACAAAAAAAATGGTTTTCATGGATTTTAATCGCGGTATTGGTGGTTTCTAACATAATTTCGTATAAAATTTCGGAGAATTATTTCACTAAGCTCGACTTAACAGCTATGGATGATGTGAAAGTTGAAAACAGTATGTTGGGCAGTGGAAGCAGAATCATAGGTTGGGCTAAAGAAATTCTAAGGTTTTTCCGAAACCCATAATCAATAAAGTGGTCAATAAGTTTTTTACAGAATTGATTTCGGCGATTAATCGCTACAAAATATACCACTTAATATTTTGGTTGGTTTATATTTTGTTTTGGTCAATGCTTTTGCCTTCAGAAATTTCTTGGTGGCGTGATATTCAGAATGCGACCATTTTTATTTTCTTTCACATTCTGGTGAGCTATTTCAATAATTATTTATTGATCGAATGGTTCCTGTTTAAACGCAAATACCTCAGTTATCTGATTTGCCTGAGCTTGTCTGTGATGTTGGTCTGTTTTCCATTGTCTATTGCCAGTTACATGTACATTCCTTTGTCTGAGCAAAGTCGTAAAGACATCTGGACAATTGAATTCTTTACTTACAATTTTCTGCTGATCATATTCACTGTTTTGCTTACCACTTCTATAAAATTGTTCAGAAACTGGTATTTGAAAGAACAATCCAATAAAGAACTTCAAAAATTGAATATAGAAAGCGAACTGCGGTTCTTGAAGTCGCAAATTAATCCTCATTTTTTGTTCAATAACCTCAATAATTTATACGCATTGACATTGAAACAATCAGATTTGGCTCCGGATGCAGTGTTGAAATTGTCGAATATTTTGAGGTTTGGATTGTATGAAAGTCAAAAGCAAAAAGTGCCAATAGATGATGACATTCAGTTCATTAGAGATTATATAGAACTTGAAAAGTTGCGTTTGGGTGAAAGAACTGATATCATATTGAATGTACATGGCAGTACTTTTGGAAAAATGATCGAACCTTTCTTATTCATCAATTTCATTGAAAATGCATTTAAGCATGGAGCAAATCCAACTTTGGGCAAATCGAGGATACAGATAGATTATTTCTTAGATGCGGATCATAATCAGTTGATATTCACCATTTCAAACACTAAACCTCTGGTTTTGAACGAGCTTGATCGAGCGAAAGTCGGTGGCATTGGTCTGAAAAATGTGCAAACACGTCTGAATATTTTGTATCCGAATAGACATGAACTTAAAATTGTAAACGAAACCGAATTATATACTGTTTCACTAATATTACAGATAACATGAGTAAAATACTGAAATGTATGGCAGTGGATGATGAGCCACTTGCTTTGGACATTATGGAGGCACACATTAATAAATGTGAAAACCTAAAACTCATTGCCAAGTGCGCCAATGCGCTTGAAGCTTCAGAAGCGATTAAACGCGAAAAACCTGATTTGATTTTCTGCGACATTCACATGCCGGAAATCAGCGGGATCGATTTTATGAAATCCTTGCAAAATAGCGGTATCTTAGTGGTGTTTACCACCGCTTATACTGAATATGCAGTGGATGCATTTACTTTAGATGCTCTCGATTATTTATTGAAACCTGTTTCCTTCGATAGGTTCAAAAAATCCATAGACAGAGCTGAAGAATATTTTGACATTAAAAACAAATCAGAGCAACCGCAAGCAGAAATGAATGATGGTTATATGTTTGTGAAGGCAGATTCTAAAATGATCAAAATCAATTACGATGAAATTTGGTATGTCGAAGCTTTTGCTGATTATGTAAAAATATACTTAGGAGAAGACAAGCGAATTGTGACATTGCAAACCATGAAGAATATGGAGCAAAGTTTACCGGCCGATAAATTTGCCAGAGTACATAGAAGTTTTATTGTTGCCATCAATAAAGTAGTTGCTATTGGTGCACATGAAGTGAAAGTGGGTACTAAGAACATTCCTCTTGGAAAGAATTACAAAGATGCATTCGCTCAACGCATGCACATCAAATAGATTGATTTAAACTCACTGTTGAAAAACTTTGGTTTTAAATAACAGGAATGTATATCAAGAATTCTTTTGACATACATTCTTAAAAAAAAGGCTGTCATTGACAGCCTTTTTTGTTGGAGATGATTATCTGATCAATGTGATCATGCCACTGTAGTAGTGCCATTTTTTGCGATTGTCTCTGACCTTTAAATGGTAGTAATAGGCGCCTTGTTCGCAATCCATTCCATTGTATGTGCCATCCCATTTGCCGGTATTGTCATTGCTGAAGTATATTTTCTCTCCCCAGCGGTTATAAATGGTGACTTCGCAGGTCAAAATTGAAGTATAGCTCGGCTGCCAAATGGTGTTGTGCTCGTCTGAATTTGGACTAAATGCTTCAGGAATGAAAATTCTGTATATGTCCAATACTTTTAATTTCTGAACAGTGGTATCGTTACAACCATTGATGTTGGTAGAGATCAATGTAACGATGAAATCTCCTGTATCATTATAAGTGTGTATTGGATCTTCCTGAGTGTCATTGCCACCATCTCCAAAGTCCCATTTGTAATCTGTTGAGCCGGTCGATTGATTGGTGAATTGTACGTCAGGTTCAACAATGTCTATTTGACGCGGTAAATAAGTGAAATTAGCTACTGCTTGTTGGAAAACTGAAATGTTTTGAGTTTTAGAGAAACATATTTTACCATTGTTCAATACCATTTCAACTTTTGCATTGTTGTTACCCGCAATTGCGTAGTTTTTATTGATGTTCTGATGTGTAGAACCTCCACTTCCATTTTCGTTGTTAGAATTGCTGCCATTGAAATACCATTTCCAGTTAAAAGTAGGATTCAATGGTGTTTGAGTCTGTGTTTTTGGGAAAATAAAATAGGTGGAAAGTGGTTCACAACCTTTGTCAATGACACAGAGTAAACTGTCTGTTACCAATGGTGCTACCCAAATTCTGGCAGTGCTGCTGACAGGTGCAGAGCAACCATCTCCGACTTCTAATTTAATGTCCATTGAATTTGTTGGTTGTACACTGATACTGTTTTTTAAACTGTCTATGACCATACTGGTATTGACATTTGTCCATTTGTATTTATAACTTTGAACTTTACCTCCTGATACTATGGCAGTCAATGTTTTACTCTCTCCTCTGCAGAGTTCATCATTCGTTAATGCTGTGAGGCTAACCGGAACTCTGGTTAGTATTCTGAAATAAGTGGTGTCGGGTTTACTGCAATTGTCGTCACCTGTGATCATATAGTCTGTTGGTACAGAAGGAGGGAAAATGATGAATTTTGCCGTGGACACATTACTGGTTGAATCGACTCCTGTATATGCAGAACCATTTTTCTTTTTCAATACAAATTTGATTGGTAAATTGTCAAGACTGGTTCCGTTGACGGTGAGGGTATAGTTTTGGCCAGTACAGATTGTATCGGCAGGAGTTGGATTATTGATGTCTACACCGGTTTTTATTTTTACATTGAATTTTTTGCTGACTTGATGAGAATTACATGATTGGTTCATTCTTAATGAAAATGTACCATCATCGGGCAATTTGGCCTTGAAACTAGGATTTGTCATGCCAAATGCAGAATCTATCAATACGAATGCACTGCTGGTGGTATTAAATAATCTGAATTTATAGCCGCTTGAGTCACCTCCTGAAGCGATGGCTCTGATCGTAAACAATTGGTTTTTACAAACAGGATTGTTATAAATGATCGTGTCGATTTTTATACTAGGTCTTACATTTACAGTTACATATCCGCTGTCATTGGGTAATGTGCAAGCATCGCTAAGTACTGCTTTATATGTTTTGTTGGTACTACCCAATGTAACCATTCTGTTTAATCCCGTGTCAGGGCCATTGTCCCAGGTAACCAGACTTGCACCTGGTAGTCCACCTGTTACCTTTACTTTGAGCAATACCTGATTGCCTTCACATACTGTGGTGTCTTTGGGCATAGTAATTTTTAAACTGTCTCTCACTGTCACTTTTATAAATAAAGTATCAGCATCCAAATTCCCATTGATGTCTCTGGTGCAATTGTCTGTTAATATAGCGCGATAGGTAGTGGTGGTTTTGGGTGATACCGTTTTTGTGAATCCTGTTCCGAGTCCATGGTCCCAAGTAACACTTAAATCAGTACTTAATCCGCCCGAACCCGTTGTCCACAAATTGGCCGAAGTTCCTCTGCAAATGGTAGTATCATTGCATTTGTTCATGATAAAAGTATCCCGAACAAAGATTTTAACTGTGTCACGACTTGGGGTGCAGCCCATGTAAGTTGCAGATACCGCATAAAAAGTATCTTTCAAAGGTTTGGCCAAAGGCAAATAACATTTATTGCAATTGAGCCATGCTGCAGGGTTGAATGTATAATTGGTGTCACCATCGGTAGTAGAGGTTAGATACAAACTATTACCGGTACAAATTGTTGTGTCATTCAGTAATTTGATGTATGGTTTTTGATAAACTCTGACTTCTAATTCTACAGTGTCGTCTATACTGGTTTGCCCATTGCAAATCCCGTTGGTTGGTCTTTGGGCAATCATAAAAACTTTAAAACGACCGGTATCTGTAAATATTTTTGCGAATGATTTGTTAGTTTTAACGGTAGTTGTTGATTTTTCTTTGATGATCCATTTCCATGTCACACCGGTTAAATTTGAACCTCCTCCATCAAATGAAATACTGGCGCCTTGGCAAACGTTATAAAACAGTGAATCAGGCTCAAAATCAGCACTGCTTTTGCCATTTACAGTAGAAAAGAAACTCAATGGTTTGATAGAAGAACCGGCATTGAATCCATAAGATCCGTGGTCACCATAAGCATAAAGTACAGCAGCAAATCCATAAGGAGAATTGATGGTGTGTTTGCCCAAAGTGATTCCATCTTGTTGAATGAATGAATAACTGGTGTCTTTTGTAACCGGAGTCCAACTTACTGATGGGGCTGCGCCATCCAGAGTGAAAAAATTCTTATAGGAAGTTTTAACAATTACATTTAGAAAGAACTTATTGATGGTTTGTGCATTTTCACAAACGAAAGTGAGGTTTCTAAGTGATTGTTCAACGGGTGGTACCCACATCATCATGGGGTCTGTATCTGAGCCACCAAAGACTTTGTCGCAATCTTCTGAAATTCCAAATTGACAAAGTCCAATTGGTTTATTGGCAATGATAATGGAATTGCTGGTAACAAAAAATGTATCTGTTTGACCTGCTGCACTTAAAACTTTAAGACGACCATTACATCTGACAGTTGTAGAAGTCTGGTTGGATACTACGCGAATCATATCAGCTTTTCTGGCTTTGTTTTTGGCATAAATGGTTGGTATGACAATGAACTTTTTGCCCCACATGTTTGTTGGCATCATTTGTTCATACAATTGGTCATAAGAAGCAGCGCAAGAGCCAAAAGTGATGGCCGAACGGGTAGAGCCACTGAACAAAGCTATTTTTTTACAGTCTTTAGCCTGAACCAAAGTTCCGCTGAGATCAAGTTTATTGGTATTGGCTTTTACCATATATGTTTCACCTTTTTGAAGTGTGACACTGAACTTTACACCGGCTGCATTTCCCCCGGCGGTAGCTACACTTGGGGTAATTTCAACAACTGTGCTGTTTTCTGTAGCAACAACAGCGAAACAAGATCGGTAACAGGAGCTATTACCCGGTACATCTCCAGGATGGGAAATGACCCTGTATTCAACACCTAAGGCTTCTATTGGATAGACAAGTGTAGCATCACATGAATATTGCTTTGAATTTTGAGCAGAAACGGTAATCGTATCATTGCTGGTGATCAATAATCCCCTGTCTCTGCTTGAAGTAGACTCTGTACCGGTGGTATAACCCTGAGATGCGGGTACCAGTACAGTATCAACTCCTCCGCCAACTCCAATTGAGAATGGCATTGAGACGTTATTGACAAAATTTTTAACTGTGCCGGTGGTCGCTTTGTTGCAACTGATTACAATCTTTAACTGAGGCACGGAATTGTCATTACAACCGGCTGTGCCACCGTAATTTTCATAAAAAGTTACCCAGAAGGATTTTCCTTGAGTGGAGAGTTCCTGAGCGTCTAATAAATAGGGACTTAGAGTCAGGGTTAGAATGACTAAAAGAGATTTGTAATAAAGTTTCATAAATTCACGAGTGCGGGTACTAAATTACATTAATTTTTAAACGGCGATGGTGTTTAAACATAATTTTTTTAAATATTTTTCTAATGTTTGATAATCAATGTTTTGATTTATTGAATTAGAGTTAAAAATTTTGTAACAGTACTTTAAATTATACAATTCCTTCGGTCTTATAGCTTGTAAAAGAAGCTGCGGTAGCTTATATTTGCCCAATCTTAAAAAAACTTAAATGGATTCAGGTCCTCTGATTATTCTTTTCACTCTCATTTGTTCAGCTTTCTTTTCCGGTATTGAGATAGCGTTCATTTCTTCTAACAAACTTAGAATTGAGCTTCAAAATAAGCAAGGTGTTTGGACAGCAAGAATACTTGCTTGGTACATGAAGGATCCTTCCCGATTTATTAGTACTACTTTGATCGGTAACAACATCGCTTTGGTTATTTATGGTATCAAAAGTGGAGAGCTGTTGGATGCAATGCTGAAGAATTCATTTCCCGATGAATTTTGGCGTTTCTTTTTCATTACGGTTGTAAGTACTTTGGTGGTTTTATTGACCGCTGAATTTTTACCTAAGGCATTGTTCAGAATCAATCCGGATACATTGTTGAACACATTGATCTTGCCATTTCATTTTGCTTATTTCTTATTGTGGCCGATCGTTTTCTTTATCACTTTCATTTCTAAACGAATTGTGCGTTTGTTGACAGGAGAAAGTTCAGTTGTTTCGCAACCCGTTTTCAGCCGGCTAGACTTGGATCATCTGATTTCACAAACCGGACAGATTGAGTTAAATGATGAAACAAATTTGAGCACCGAAATGTTTAAGAATGCTCTTGATTTTGGTAGTTTGAAAGTGAGAGATTGTATGATACCGAGAACCGAAATCACTGCAGTTGACGAACAAGGTACCATCGAGGAATTGTATAAATCCTTTGTGGATTCCAGACATTCAAAAATTCCTATTTACAGAGACAATATTGATAACATTGTGGGATATGCGCATCAAGTGCACATGTTTAAAAAACCCAAGTCCATTAAGGATGCGACAATGCCAATACTCATTACCAATGAAAGCAGAAGTTTACATGATCAACTCAAAGAGATGACTCAAAAAAGTAAAAGCATGGCAGTGGTAGTTGATGAATTTGGAGGCACTGCAGGTATCATTACAATTGAAGACATCATTGAACAGATTTTTGGTGAAATAGACGATGAATATGACACTGAAGAATTATCTGAACAAGAAATTGACAAAAATCTTTTTGTGTTCAGTGGCAGACATACTGTTGAGTACCTTAATTTAACCTACAATCTGGGTATTCCTGAAGGCGATTATGATACTTTGGGAGGTTATATCATAAGTATTTTTGAAAACATACCGGAAGAAAATGAAGTGGTGTTGACGGATAAGTTTCAATTTACAATTAAGAAATTGGAGCAAGCCAGAATAGAAGAAGTTGAACTTAAAGTTATTGATCCACGGGCCAATGCTTAAAGTGTTGCTCATACACGGTCCAAATTTAGATCAACTGGGAGTTAGAGAACCTTCGGTATATGGCAATATCACTTCAGAAGGTATAGTAAGCGAACTCAAAGAAAAATTCTCCAATATTCAAATTGATTATTTTCAAAGTGCTTCAGAACATGAGTTGATATCTAAAATTCACAATTCTAATTCAGAGTATGCAGGTGTTGTCATTAATGCCGGAGCCTATTCACACACATCCATTGCAATAGCAGATGCCATCAAGTCAATTCAAATTCCGGTAATTTCGGTTCATATCAGCAACATATACAACAGAGAAGGCTACAGACATCAAGACATAGTCGGAGAAGCCTGTAGAGGTTGCATAGTTGGTTTGGGACAAGCTGGATATGCCCTGGCACTGGAATGTTTGCTGGATGAATTGATGTCTTGATTTTGCATTTTATTTTCTGAAAAAGAATATTATTGTAGGAATATTCTACTATGATTTCATTTAATGGGTTTACAAAAGGTGTTTGTTTGATTCTATGTTTCTTAGTTGGCTCTCTAATTGCCCAGAACTCTGAGGATGTCATCAAAAAGGTTTTAAAAACACAAAAAAGCTTCAACAACTACGACGCGGAATTTGAATCTTGGTTCAAATTCGCTTCATCGGATGATACAGGGTATTCAAAATACAAGTATTCGCTTTATACAATCTTAAATGTACCGGTAAGCGGTCGTTTTATTGCAGATAAATGGAACACAAGGTTTTACAATGCACTTGCCTCTAATGTCTATTGTTCATTTAGTACAAAGGACTCAATTTATTATGATTATACCTTTAAGGAACATAAGGCATATTTTGTTGAATATGCTAAAGAAAACATTTATGAACCGTTTGCATACAAATCAAAATATCTAAAACAATTCAAGTTGTTGTCGGATACCGGTAATTGTTATACATTGTTGTTGGATGAAAATTATCAGGATGAAATTGGAAATACTAAAAGACACAAAGCTTTGCTGAGCGTCGACAAACAATCATGGTTAATTGTGGCTGCCGAAGAATGGTTTTGGATGGAGGGAAAAGTGCAATATTCTAAAATCAAAATGATTCATTTTGCCCTAATGCCTGAAAGAAAATTGAAACAGTTCACTCAGGAGTGCGACAGTTTGATTAAGGTATACAGATCCTATAAAAGCGGAGATTCCATAAGGGCAATTTTTGACAGTAAATATGCAAAATTAAGTGTGGGAGATAAGGCCCCTGAATTGAAAGGTTTGATACACAATACCAATGACAGTTTCGATGTTCATAAGCATCAGGATTCCATTTTGATTCTAGATTTTTCATATACCACCTGTGCTTATTGTTACCTGTCTATTCCTGCTTTGAAAGCCATCAATGCTAGATACAAAGGCCAAGGTGTTTCATTGTATTCCATCAATCAGTTTAAAAATGACTGGCCTAAAATTGATGATTATGAAGCTTATCACAAAATTGATTTTTCTTCAGTTCAGGTCAAATATGACTACGGATATACTTGGGGTGTAAGAGGTCATCCAACCTTTGTGATTGTGAAAAATGGTGTAGTTTGTTTCATTTTAAATGGATACGATAAAAATTTGGAAGATATACTCAGCAAAGAAATTGAGAAGTTGAGGTAATAGAATCTAAAGGTCTGTTGAACACCGTCATTGTTGTAAATTGACTGAAATGTTTATATTTGAATATTGGCATTCAAGGCCTAATATAACTATAAAACATGAGTTCAGGTTACGACATTACCATGAGATCCTTGCAATCACTCAAGTCTAGAACTGATTTGAATGATTTCATCAAAAGAATTATTGAAAAAAAGGTGCCTGAGTCTGCGGATAAACCTGCAACGGAGGCCAATAACACATTGGATGGAATGCACAGACGGCAAGATTTCATTAGGTCTAAAACAGGTAAGGATTTCTCACACATATTCAATTCGCATTGTTACCCTGACCCCGGTTTTGTCAATGGCAATTGCGAAAATCTTATAGGGAGTGCTCAAATACCACTAGGAGTCATTGGTCCATTGCATGTAGTAGGAACTTCAGCTCAAGGTGATTTTTATGTTCCTTTAGCCACTACAGAAGGAGCCTTGGTTGCTTCTTATCACAGAGGTGCAAAAGCCGGCAGAATGTGTGGAGGTTTCACCAGCGTCTGTTTTGTTGAAGGCGTGCAAAGAAGTCCATTGTTCAGGTTCAACAATATGGGTGAAATGGGTCAGTTTTTGGTCTTTGCGATAGAGCATACAGATACATTTAATGATATTGTGGTTAAACACAGCAAGCATGCTAAAATACAAGATGTTCGATACAACATCGAAGGCAATCAATTGACCATGAACATTGAGTTTCACACCGGAGATGCCGCCGGGCAGAACATGGTAACAATATGTACCAACGCCATTTGTCTTTGGTTGATAGAACATGCTCCTGTTAAGCCGGGAATATGGTTCATAGAAAGCAATTACAGTGGAGATAAAAAAGCTGCAGCCGTCTCTTTTGCTCATGTACGAGGTAGAAAAGTGTCTTCAGAAGTACAATTGAAATGCGAGGTGGTTGAGAGGGTATTAAGGTGCAAACCTGAAGACATGGTGCAGTATTGGCAAAGCAGCACTTTAGGTGTAGTGCAAAGTGGCAGCATAGGTGCTCAAGGCCACGTTGCCAATGGATTAACAGCTTTGTTCATTGCAACAGGTCAAGATGTTGCCTGTGTCTCTGAAGCTGCTGTTGGTATTACCCGAATGGAGTTAACCAGTGATGGTGGTATCTATGCCGCTGTAACATTGCCCAATTTGATAGTTGGAACAGTAGGAGGTGGAACTTATTTACCCACTCAAAGAGAGTGTTTGGAAATGATCGATTGTTATGGAACCGGCAAAGTTCAAAAATTTGCAGAAATATGTGGTGCCTTGTCGCTGGCCGGTGAACTTTCAATTGCAGCGGCCATTGCATCAGGACAATTTGTACATGCACATGCTAAATTCGGACGAAAATCATAATGAACAATCAAAGTTTAATCAAACGACTTTACGCATACCAAAAAGTAAGATTTCCAATCCTAGCTCATGGAGTTCTCATTGGCTCATTTACATTTTCTGCCATGGCTTTTTCCGTGATGTGTTCCAGAAAATTGTATCCTGAGTTTGACGTTTTTCAAACAAGAAATTTTATTTATGCTTTTATCAATACGTTTTGTGTATTCCTGTTGTTGCGCATTTCTGATGAATTCAAAGATGAGGCTTATGATAAGGAACACAGGCCATATTTACCTGTGCCATCGGGTTTGGTCACATTATCTGAATTAAAGAAAATTGGCTTATGGGTGTTGTTGATCATTACAGGTTTGAATGTCATGATCAATGTCGATAGATTTCATTTATATTTATTGGTGATGTTATATATGGGACTCATGTACAAGGAGTTTTTTGTTCACAAATTTCTAGAGAGTAATCAGTTCTTGTATGTTGTCAGTCACATGATGATCATTCCATTGGTGGATACATTTGCATCTTCATTTGCATGGGGCGGTTTGAAACCCAATATGATAGGATTGTATTGGTTTTTTGCTTTGTCCTTTTTCAATGGACTGACATTGGAATTGGGCAGGAAAATAAAGTCAGAAGAAAATGAAGAAGCAAATTCTTATAGTAAGCGTTTGGGCTTTGTTAAATCCATGAACCTTTTTAGGTTGGTACTTTTAATTACCTTTCTGCTCAGCTTGGGAGCATCAATTTATATCGATGTTTCTTTTATACATCATTTTGTTTTTATTTTGGGATTCATCATTTGTATCTGGTTCACATTTGTGTTTTCGAAAAACAGAAAAGCAGTAAATTCAAAGCGATTTGAGATGTTATCAGGTATTTGGGCCATATTGATGTATTTGAATCTTGGAACAACTTTGTTTTTTTAAATGAATTTTTACCACACAAAAAATAAGATTTCAGATCTGGGAGGCAAAGCCGCTAAGTTGTTTGATCTTGTGGATTATGGTTTCAATGTGCCTGAATTTTGTGTATTGTCTGGTAAGGAAATCAATCAAATTGCAGGTGAAGGCAGTACATTAAAAAACTCTGATATTTCTTCTGATTTTATTCAAAGCATTTTGCATTTTATGGGCGATTGTGATCGCTTCGCTGTAAGAAGCAGTGCAGATTCTGAAGATGGTATCAGCAGCAGTTTTGCGGGTCAATTTGTTTCATTGTTGAATGTTGGTAAATCTGATCTTATTCAAGCCATTTGTGAGGTTTATAATTCGGGTTTTTCTGAGAGAAGTATCAAGTATGCCCACAACAGAAATGTTCTTCCGGGGAAAGTTTCAGTTATCATTCAAAAATGTATAGAAGCATCAGCTTCAGGAGTGGCTTTTGCTGCAGATCCCGTAAGTGGAGATACTAAACTGGTCCTGATCAATGCTGTATATGGACTTGGAGAAGGTTTGGTGTCAGGGGAATTCAATTCTGATGAGTATAAAATAAGTCTTAATGGCGCAATAGAAAAGAACATTGCTGTCAAAGATGAAATGTTGGTGTGTGACAAGCAAAGTGGTTTAAAAAAGGAGAAGGTTTCATTGGAACTCAGACAAGCAGCAGTACTCTCAGATTCTCAAATTTCAGTGCTTGCGAAGCAAATCCGGCAGCTTGAGAAATTGTTGGGTTTTGCTTGCGATGTAGAGTTTTGTGTGAAAGATGATGTGATTTATTTTCTTCAAGTCAGACCAATAACTGCACTCAAAACGGATGTTCATTATACCATTTGGGATAACAGTAACATCATAGAATCTTATCCGGGTGTGACATTGCCTTTGACCTTTTCATTTATTAGTCCGGTTTATGCAGCGGTGTATCAGCAATTGTGCAAAGTGTTGGGCGTTTCTCAAAAATCCATTGATGACAATTTGTATACATTTCAAAACATGTTGGGTTTGTTGAGAGGCAGGGTGTATTACAATTTGTATTCTTGGTATAAACTGCTGTCATTGTTGCCCGGATACAGCATCAATGCAGCATTTATGGAAAAGATGATGGGTGTGAGTGAACGTTTTGAACTCAAGGATTATAAGAAACCTTCCGGTTTTAGAGCTTATTTGAGTTTGTTGCGGATGTTTTTTTCTCTGATAAAAAACATGATTTTATTGCCATCAATGAGGCAATCCTTCAGAAGAAAATTTGAATCAGTAATGGAACAGCAGGCTGCTTTGAACATCGATACGGCGGATGCTTATTCCTGTATGATGGCATACAATTCATTTGAAACCATATTGGTTAAATATTGGAAAGCCCCATTGGTAAACGATTTTTATGCCATGATCTTTTATGGAACATTTCAGAAGTTTTTAGATAGAAATAAGAAATATCTGGAAGATGATATCAATGCTTATTTGTCCGGAACCGGCAAGGTGATTACAGTAGAGCCGGCAGAATGGCAAGCGGATATGTGCGAATATGTTAAAAATGATTCGTCGTTGAAACAGTTGTTTTTTGAATTGAGTGCTGAAGAGATTCATCAGTGGATACTTCAAAATCCGGATAATGTATTCTCTATAAAATTCAATAATTATATAGAAAAGTGGGGTGACAGGTGTTTTGCAGAGTTAAAACTGGAAACGATCACATACAGGCAAGATCCTGTTTTGTTGCTGTCAATATTGAAGCAAACGATCGGCTTGCGATTCAATCGAAACGATCAAAGCGAATCCAGAAACTTGAAGAACCGATTACCTTTAGTAAAGAAATTCATATTTTATGGATTACGAAAGCTAGCAATTACGAGTGTAACAGAGCGTGAGAATTTGAGATTTGAACGTACAAGGGCATTTGCACATGTTCGAAAGATCATGTTGAGAATTGGAGAAGTGCTGCTTGAGCAAAAAATATTGGATCATAAAAGAGATGTTTTTTATTTAGGCAAGAACGAATTGTTTGACTTTATCAAAGGCACTGCCTTAAGTTTAGATCTGAGGACTATTGTTGAAAAAAGAAAAGAAGAGTTTGCTCTTTATATGAAGGAACCGATTCAAAGTCCAAGAATTCGAACAGAAGGCATTGTTTATCAGAACGGATTTGCTGCTAAAATCAATGACGATACAGTTGTTTTGAAAGGAATTCCATGCTGTAAAGGAGTGGTCAGAGCCAAAGTGAAAGTGTTGTATGCACCGGAAGAATTGGAAACATTGGAAGGATGCATCATGGTAACCGGATCTACTGATCCAGGTTGGGTATCCGTTTTTCCATTGGTGTCTGGAATTTTAGTTGAGAGGGGAAGTGTGTTGAGTCATGCAGCAATTGTAAGTCGTGAGATGAACATTCCTTGTATCGTTGGGATAAAGAATATTTGTAACACTTTAAAAGATGGTGATCTAATAGAAATGGATGGCAGTACTGGGGAAATTAAAATACTTGAAGTATCATGAAAGCTGATTTTTCATTCATAAGATACGCCAATTGCTGGGAAGATGCCGATTTGATGTTGGACGAATTGAAACCACTGTCCGGAAATCGTGTCTTGAGCATTGCTTCGGCCGGTGATAATACTTTTGCTTTCCTGAACAAAAATGTATCAGAGGTCATAGGATTTGATATCAACCCTGCCCAATTGTCTTTGTGCAGGCTCAAACAGGCTGCTATTGCCAATTTTGATAGGTCGGATGTGCTTGCTTTTTTAGGATTTGAACCTTCTGAAAACAGAATACAAATGTTCAAAGATCTAAAAGGTGATTTGGATGATGACACATTCAATTATTTCAGTTTACATCAGGATAAAATTGAATCGGGATTGATACATTCGGGTAAATTTGAACATTACTTCAGTTTGTTCAGACGTTATGTTTTACCCTTGATTCACAACAAACGTAAAATAGATGAACTTTTTAAGATCAGAAGTGCAAGTGAGCAAAAGCAGTTTTATGATTTAAAATGGAACACTTTCAGGTGGCGAATGTTGTTTAAACTGTTTTTTTCACGTGCTGTTATGGGCCGTTTTGGAAGAGACCCTTCTTTTTTTGATCAGGTAGAAACCAATGTGGGTGCTTCAATCTTTTCAAGGGCGGAGTCGCAATTGGAGTCCGAATCCATAAGTCGGAATCATTTTCTGGATTATCAATTGAGGGGTCGATTTTCAGTGAGTTTACCTTATTATTTAAGAGAGGAAAATTTTGCCGGAATTAAGCAGAACATCAATAAAGTTAAGTGGGTGAAAACCGATTTACTTGGGATCAATAAAACTGAGCATTTTGATGTCATCAACCTTTCAAATATTTTTGAATACATGAACAAGGACGTTTATTTGCAGCAATTGGATCATTTGAAGCTCATATTAAAGCCTGAAGCCAGAGTAGGGCATTGGAACCTTCTGGTCAACAGATTCCCTTCTGAGTTAGATGATGCATTTATGCCTTTGCCTGTTAAAGGTTTGGATCTGTGTTTTTTTTACAGTTCATACAATGTTAATGTTTTAAAGTAATCATAGGAATGTTAAGAGTAGTTGAATTAAGCATATTGTTCTTAATTGTTTTTGCTATAGGTGAAGTGGCATATAGGTTATTTAAAGTTAATGCTGAATACACCAGGAAGTGGAGTCATATTGCAAGTGGTATTCTTTCATTGAGTTTTCCGTATTTTTTGCAAACATGGCAAATGGTAGGTTTGATTTGTTTATTGTTCACCATCATTTTAACACTTTCAAGCCGATATAGATTTTTGCCATCCATTAATTCGGTCGACAGGCAAACATTTGGTAGTTTTCTTTTTCCTTTAGCTGTATTTGTCTCATTTTTTTCATCAAATTATTTCAATCATTCTGCGTTTTTTTATTTGTCGGTTTTGATCCTGGCTATTTGCGATTTATTGGCCGCTATAATTGGTAAAAGATGGCCCATAATGAAGATCAAACTCAATAAAGAGACAAAAAGTTTGGGTGGATTTTTTGCTTTTGTAGGCAGTGCGCTAATAATTTTATTGGTGTTTATCAATTTAAAGTTATTAGTGTTTACACCAATCTTAATGTTTTTGCCTTTGTTTTGGGCCTTTGTAGAATTGATTAGTCCAAAAGGGACTGATAATATCAGTATACCAATATCAGTGATTTTGGGGTTATTTTTGACGGGAATTGGAAGCACACCTTTATGAATTGGAAAGAAGTTAAAACAGAAGAAGATTGGCACGAAATGAGAACCATTTGCAGCTCATTTCAATTTGCTATGCATGAGTTTTCAGACTATGAAGATTGGTTGTTTTCTCGAGCTTTTGCAGTGGTTTATGAGGATAATTCTGCATTTTCTGTTTTGTTTCATGGACAGAATTCAAAAGTTTATTTTGGGTGTTTGGGATTGTTAGACTCAAGTGATGCAAAGCGATTCATTCAGAAATTGTGTGTTATGGTTAGAGAGAAATGTGGCCCGGTGGAATTGCATGGACCTATCAATGGGAATTCATGGTACTCATATCGGTTGCCCATCGATCACTCCGAATCATTGTTTGTGGGAGATCCGACCTGCAAAGGTTTCAGTCATCATGATTTTATTGACAATGGATTTGAAGTGGCTCAATCTTACGAAACATATCTTCAAAAAGATTTGAGCGGGGTAGAGCCGATAGAATCAAGTCGCTTGATGATAAAGTATCACAGCTTGGAAGAGTTGCAGTCAATGTTGCCGGTTTTATACGATGTCAGTATTGAAGCATTTAAACACGCAGCTTATTTTACGGATATGCCAAAAGATCTATACATTGACAGATATGCATCACTTCTTCCTTTTGGTAAGCTCGACTTGATGCCTTATGTGTGGCATGAAAATGGGCAATTGATGGCATATAGTTTTTGTTACAATGGATTTGAAAAAGGAGATTTGGTGTTAAAAACTTTAGCATCCAGAAACAACAGACTGTCGGCAGGAGCAGGTAGATTAATGGCCTCAGAAATCATTTCAAAGGCAAGATCTATGGGGTATTCAAGAATCTGGCATGCTTTGATGCATTCAAACAATGTTTCAAAAATTATGTCAGGTAAATTCAAAGGTGAACCCTATAAGAAGTATGCGGTTTATCGAAAAAAGCTATATTGATTCGAAATACTACAGATATCAATCTACTTAGGCACTTTTTTGAAGCTTCAATGCAACATCCCAATAAGGTTGCTTTGATACATAAAGGTGAGAAATTGCTTTTTTCTCAATTGAAAAAAAAGGTAGAGAGTAGTTTAAATTTATTGGATCATTTAAATGTTTCGAATGATGCACCTGTTTTGATGCTGCATCCATTGAGTCATGATCTATTGGCAATGGTGCTGGCATTAATGGGAAGAGGAAATCCACTTGTCTTTGTTGAAGAATGGACGCGGTTTTCTGATTTGAAGCAATGTGTTAAACAGACAGATTGTAAATACATGTTGTGCAATTGGAAATTGAACATTTTAAGGACATTTGTGCCTTGGGCAAGCGGTTTAAAGCGTCTTCCAATAAATGCAAATAGTGTTTCTGAACCATTCGACTTAAAAGAGTTTGATAAGCAACGTTCGGCATTGATATCATTCAGCTCCGGTAGTAGTGGTCAGCCAAAATCTATTGTCCGTACTCAGGGTAATTTGCATGCTCAATTTGAAGCATTGTCTAAAGTCATTGTCAGGAATGAGCAAAGTGTCATGTGCACCAATTTTGCAGCAGTTATATTGCTCAATTTGGGCCTGGGGATAGGCACCTTGATCAGTGAAAATATCCGATTATCCAATCTTGCTAAATCTGATTTCAAAGGACTATACGAAGAGTTGAAAAAGTACTCTGTCAGCAACTTGGCTTTTTCGCCATTTTTGATGAGAAATTTAGCGAACATCATAGAGCAAAAGAATTGGGAGCGATTAAAATTAAAACAAATCATTTGCGGTGGATCTCCAGTTTACCCATCCTTTGTTCAATCGTTTGAAAGTGCATTCATTGTTGAAGAAATTTTGTTGACCTATGGATCTTCGGAAGCAGAACCAATTGCACATTGTCGAGGAGAGGAATTGAAGTCCAACGCTCAAAAGAATGGATTGTTTATTGGTAAACCTGTAACTGAAATAGAATGTAAACTGATGGACAGTGATGGGACTTTATTTGGTCCTGAAAAAGCCTTTAAAGCTGGCGAAATAGTGGTGAGTGGAGAACATGTGGTAACAGATTACATTGGAGGGAAGGGTCAAAACAACAAGCTGAACATCCATGGAAAAACTTATCACCTCTGTGGAGATCGCGCTTATTTTGATGAGAACGGCGCTTTGTTTCTCCTTGGGCAATCGAGGTTTGAAGATGATATTTATGAAAATGAAAAAGCCTTGTATGGCATTAAGGGAGTAAAATACATTACCGAATTTAAAGGCAATGTTTATTTAGAAGTTTTAAGTGAAAGCAACAAAGCTCAAGTTATGGATCAAATAAAAACGATACGACCTAGCAGTAAAGTGATCTGTTTACAAATGCCGGTAGACAGAAGACACAAAGGTAAAATCAAATACGCTGAATTGACTTACTCCAAAACGATCTGACTGGCAGTGCCAAGTTCCTGATGTAACCTTACTTTTTTGTCTTTAAGGAATGAAGGAACTTCGTTTCTCTTACTCGCATTGTAAACGGTCAACAAAGTACAATCTTTCTGGATTTCTACTTTGTAGTCATTGTTTAGCAGGGCTGTTAGGTGTTCAATTTTATCTTCTTTTGTGTCGCAACAAGCCGAGAAACTGATAGCCGAATTTTGCATCACATTGATTCGGATACTGTGTTGTGCAAATGCTTCAAAAATGTGACTCAAATTGTCTTCAGCAATGAAAGAGAAATTGCGGGTGGAAATGGACAATAAGGTTTGATTTTCTTTGATGATGTAACACTGTTCATCTAGATTGGCTGCAGTGTTGTTGACAACAGTTCCAACATCATTAATGTTGAGGAACGAGTTGACAAGCAAATTGATGTTTTTGCTTTTAAGCGGTTGAATGGTCTTTGGGTGAATCACCGATGCGCCATAATAAGCCAATTCAATGGCTTGGTTGTAGTTGATGGCATTGAGTTTAACCGCATCAGCAAACCTTTTAGGATCGGCATTCATTACACCTGCAACGTCTTTCCAAATGGTCACATCAACGGCATCTAAGCAATAAGCAAAAATAGCAGCGCTGTAGTCGGAGCCTTCTCTGCCCAAAGTGGTCGTATTGTTATTGCCATCTCTGCCAATGAATCCTTGGGTGATAACAGTGCTTCTGTTGACATAAGGGGCCAATATCCTTTTGATGATTTCCTCTGTTTCGGTCCAAAGAACCCTTGCTTCTCTGAAGGTGCTGTCC
>DASWYG010000148.1:0-3136 GCA_036405075.1 Bacteroidia bacterium
GGAAATTGGAGAAGCAGGTGTGTATTACAATTTATACAAATCTGCAGATGGTAAGAAATGGAAGCCTGTAAGAATGCGCTTATTTGGCACCAATGGTCAGGATTTCCTTGTCAAAGACAAAATGCCCGAATCAGGATTTTATAAACTGGAAGTAATGGATCCAAGCGGAGCCATTGTTGATAGCCATCTAAGGTTCATCAATGGTTCAAGTGCCGAGCAGTCATGCGTATTGTATCCACAGCCTTGCAAGGACCGACTCTTTTTGGTGGGCAATTTAGAAGAAGTGGATCATTTTGATGTCATCAGTGAAAAAGGTGAGTTGCAAAACGATAAAGTGACCTTTATAAAAACAGGCAATACAATGGAAATGGATGTGAGTTCTTTGCCAATGGGAGTATACATGATCAAATTTGAAGGAAATGTGTTGAAGTTCATTAAGCACAATTGATGTGAAGGTCTTTAAGTGATTTTAACAAATAAAAAGTAAAAGGGAGAGTCGTCATTGACTCTCCTTTTTTATGTGATTAAAAAACTTGAGTAGAACATCACTCAAAAATCCTTTTTGAAGTAATTATTTTGCATTGCTCCAACGAGTTTAGCAGTTCAATTTAACTCATAGTGGTTTTTAAAAACGATGAGTAAATTAAATATGAATGATGACTTTGCTTTTTAAGGAGCGCAGTATTTGTAATTGTGGCCATTGCAGAGCCCTGTTAATTGAATGATACCGGCTTTAAAAAGTCACCTCGGTTAAGGCATCTTAAAAAGGATGCATCAGCCATAGGTAAATCAATTCATAGAAATGCAGATGCTGCAGTGTTGTATGTACATGCTGCATCATCTGCACAAGTGAATGTGTTCAATGGTACACGAAGTGATGGGTTCAGAAAAATATTCAAGCAAATGAACTCAAGTTGGTATATAAATCACAAAGTAAACTCTTCCCTTATTGACATTCACTTTTAAGCGCCATTGCATCAAATTCAATAAATAAATTGAAAGACCAAGTCCAACACCTTCTTTGTATTTTATTTTTCCAATCAACAGTTCAGGTTTGTTGTTAATGGTTTTAATGAGCTTTTTGGGAAAGTTCTTAACGGCGTTTGAAATCACGATTTTCAATTCCGTTTGTGATACGATTCTTACAGAAACATCATTCTCATTTTTGTACTTAGAGGCATTTTCGATGAGATTGTTGATGCAACTGGTTAAGATGTTTGTATCAGCTTTAATCAGAATGGTTTTGTTTAAAAAGTACTTAGAGATGGTTGTGTTGTAAATTAGAGCCTGATAATAGTCGCACCTTTCGGTTAAAAAATCCTCTAAATTCAATTCAGTATATCTGGGTTCAAGCCTGTTGCTATTGATCAACAACCAATTGAGTAAACCATGTGAATTGGTGTACATGCCATTGATTGAATTGGATATCTGTTTTAGTTTTTCACTGTTATGATCATTGTTTTCTTGAGCGAGTTCATTGATGACTAAACTTGTGAATCTGAGTGGCCCCAAGATGTCATGATTGATAAGTGTTACGACATTCGATTTTAGTTCTATTTCCCTTTTGAGTTCGTGGTTTTTTTCTTCTAAAAGAACAAGATTTTCTTTTAGATCTTTAGATTTTTCATGAATGATGAAATCGAGTTTCTTGTTTTTATTGACAAGGTTTTTGATTCTGTAATTTTTAAAACTCCAGATGATGATCAATATGGAGGTAAACAGTAAGATCTGGTATTTGATTTCTTTGTACCAAAGATTTGGGACATACACAATAAATGATGACTCATAGATCCATTTCTGATTGTATATTTTGATTTTACAGATATTGATTCCGGATTTTAGTCCTGTTATTTCAATTTGATTGCCGAACAACAATTTATTGTCAATTTTTGATGTCATGTTGTTGATGCTTAAGTCTGCATAAAGGTTGTTGTAATTGCCATGATAGGAAGTGAGTATATTGATTTTTGTATCGTTGGTATACCCGTCGAGATTAATTAAAAATTTATTGTTTACGGACTGACCATTGACATGCGAAATTCTAAATCTGGGTTTCTCAATATGAGTTAAGGATTTGTTTTTCTTGTTCAAAAGTACACCAATGGCTGTTGGGTAGGCGCTGTAATCAAGGTATTTTGTATAACAAGGGAAGCACCCACCATTAAATTCAATATCAAGAAGGTTAGCCGATGTTGATTTTCCAATATCCAGATAAGGGATTTGTTGAAATGTGCCGTTTTTGAACTTTTCAATGAGTTGTAAATGCAGTTCGAACAATCCGTTGTTAGTCGAAATTTCAAGGACGTCTCCATTCCTGTTGAAGCAGTTGATATAAGTTAAAGATTTTCTATTGTCTAATGGCAATTGTCTGACTTGTCCTTTTGAGCATAGAAACAATCCCATACCGTAAGTGCCGATCAGAATGTCATTGTTCAATGAAATGACGTCTCTTGTCAACATGAAGGCATTGTTTTGACACAGTTGCTTTATTTTGTCATTGTGGTCTATTATGGATATGCCACCTTTACTGTCAATCATCAAGATGCAGGAGTCTATCATTTTTAAATAAATCAATGGGTTGTTTTTGCTCAAGGTGTTTTTTTTTAAGACCTTGATCACATTGTTCTTGTCAAGTTGGCAACAAAGTAAGATGTCTTGATTGGTGTATATCCAAATCCTGTTCAATTTGTCGATTGTTAGTAATTTGGCCCCAAATTCGGTTTTCAATAGGGATACTTTTTTGCCTTCAACAAGGTATAATTTATCGGCGTTATGAGCGATGATCTTTTGTTCTGTTTGCAAGCGAGAATTGATTCGAAAGTAATTGGTATTCCTCAATATGACTACAGGTACAAGCTCCTTTATTTTACCATTCGTGTAAATGACTTGCCCCTTCTTTCTTAAAAATGAGGAATCGCCGAAATTCATCAAAGCCATCTCTCCATCTGATCTGATCAGAGAGGTTTGATAACCCAATTCGCAAGGAATTTTAAAAAAACCATTGCTTTCTAAAGTATAATATATTGCGCCTCCATCGGCACTGCTAAGAATGAATCTCACAAATTTGGAAGAGGTGATTTTAATGTTAAGGTCAATTATGTCCGCTCGGCCAAGGAGTGTATCCATGGTCAATTTA
>DASWYG010000149.1:0-11844 GCA_036405075.1 Bacteroidia bacterium
TATTGATAAGCAGCCAAAAGCACAAAAACAGTTATTTGACTTATTAGCTCCCAGGATGTATTCGATTTGTCTGAGGTATTCCAAAGATGAAGATGATGCCAAAGATGTTCTTCAGGAAGGATTCATCAAGATGTTCAATCACCTTGATAAATTCCAACACAAAGGTTCATTTGAAGGTTGGATCAAAAGGATCTTCATCAACACCAGTATCGAATTTTATCGCAAAGGAAAAAAAGACAGTGTTTTAGACAGCATTGACGATGTGGGCGACAGACCAATTGAAAGTCACACCCTATCAGAACTCAAAGCTGCTGATTTAATGAAGTTGGTTAATCGATTGCCAACAGGTTACAAGACAGTCTTCAACCTTTTTGCCATAGAAGGGTTCAGTCATGACGAGATATCAAAAATGCTCGGAATTTCTGAAAATACCAGTAAGAGTCAGCTGCACAAAGCGAGGTTACATCTACAAGAGTTAGTTTTAAAAGAAAAATTAAAGTGAACAAAGAATTAAACAACGAACAACTGTTTGACGACATTTTTAAGCAATCGCTTGAAAATGCTTCTTCGCAAGTACCTCCGGGTGTTTGGGAAGGTGTTTCGTCTTCGATAGGTGCCGGCGCAGCCGCAAGCACCACTGCAGTTGCAGTTAAAGCCGCGTTGTGGGTCAAAGCCGCAATAGCCGCCGCAGTCATAGGTACGGTTGCAGTGGTGACATACCAACTTTCAGATAACAAGCCTTCTGAAAATGTTAAAGTCGAGGAAACAAAATCAGGCATACAAACACCTGAATTGAAAAATCAAGTCATTGAAAACACCCCTTCCTCAGCAATCACTCAAACTGAACCTACTATAGATACAGAAAAAGCAACCAATAATAAAGCGTTGCCATCTGCTAAAGGATTAAAATCCAATGAAATGCCTACCGGTACTGTTAGTAAATTTGACAAAAACGACCATTACTACAGCATCGATGCGAATTTGGAAAACCTACCGGATATGGATCATCTCAATCAAGTAAAAAATCAACAAACGCAAAATGCACCGGTTGATAAAATTGAAAGTAAAGCCAATCCTACAGATGTATCCAATAAAAAGACAGCTTCTGAACCAGTATCAACTGTTATCGACAGCACATTCGTAGAGTTTCCAAATGCAGTAACTCCTAATGGTGACGGTATCAATGATGTTTACACCATCAAAATGGTTGGAGAAGAATATGTGTTGATTCAAATTTTTGATGTCAGTTACAATAAATTGTATGAAACCACTAACAAATACAAAGGTTGGAACTGCACATTGCCAAACGGCGAATTAGCACCTGAAGGCGTTTATATTGTTAAAGTTCAATATAAATTAAAAGGACATGAAAGAGACGAGGAAACCATAAGGCTCAGACTCATTAAATAAATTTGGAAATTTCGGTAAATGAATATAATATGCAAACTCAAATAAGTATGAATATCAAGCAAAAAATCATCAGTTTTGCGAAGCTAATGTCGCTGATGCTCACCGTTTTGGTGGGTTATTCAACGGCAAACGCCCAGAATTGTAGTATCTCGACATCAGGTCCGGCCTGTGTTGGGGAACCAATTTCGTTCAATTGTGGTACCATTGGAGCAACCAATTTTAGTTGGGACTTCAACGGTGAAGCAACTAACACCACACTCTGTAACCCTTCGCAAAAATTTTTAACGCCGGGAAACAAAACAATTAAGCTCACATTGACACTTTCAAACGGTCAACAATGTGCTTCTCAAATTGTTATCAACGTTAAAGCGAAACCTATTATCAACATCAAAAGGATTGTTAACAAGACTCAGTGTTTTGCTAACAACAGCTTCTGTTTTACAGACAGCAGCAAATCCGGTGATCCTAACAGTACCATCTGTAAGGAAACCATCGTGTTTGATGATGGTACCAGATACACCTTTACAGGTAACCCTCCAAGGTCTTTCTGCCACTCTTTTCAAGACCCTGCCGGTGGTACTTATGGTGTAACCATTGAGATCGAAGATTGTAACGGATGTATCACAAAAGATTATATCGCTGCAGTTGCAGTGGTTCAACCTTCATTGGGATTAAATTTCACATCTCCACAACCAAAAGCTTGTGACAGTGTTAAATTGTGTGTTACCAATAACTCTACAGTTCCACTCGACAGTATTAAAAACTTCTTTTGGGATTGGGGTGATGGCTCAAAAAGCAATGGAGACAAAACCACTCCAAACCTTTGGCAAGCAGGTGTAACCGGCGGTGTATGCCATTGGTTCAAATCACAAGGTCCTAACGGTGGTAACTTCACCAGTAAATTGTCTGTTACTACCAATTTCGGTTGTACAGAAGTATTTACTTTCAATGCCTCAGCAACCAACTTGATCATTAAGCCTGTTATTATAGCAGATTTTGATTCATTGTGTTTCCCTGATGCAACTTTTAGTTTTAAATTGAAAGACGGTCCTGTTCCTCAGGCAGCTAACCCACTCTATATTTATGAGCAACCTCCGATTCCTGCAAACATTACCAGACAATGGGTAGGTTCACATAAATTTGGCGGTGTTGGACCATATCAGGTAACCTTCTCGTTTACTCACGTTATTCCGGGTTGCGGAAGAACAGTTTATGATACCATCTTGGTAATCGGGCCACAATCCATCATTGAAGGATCTATACTCTCGGGTATGAGGTTCCTGGAAGATACCCAAAGGTATCAATGTGTGATCAAAGACACCGTTCACTTCTATAATTTCTCAAAATTCTATCACAATGATAAGAACAAAGTAGATGACGACTCTCTTAATTTGATCTATGACAGTGCCATCATTAACAAAACCACTAAGGTGATTTTGCCAAGTAACACTGTATTCGATCCAAGTAAGCATGAGAAGATCTATGGTGGATTCAACAAACCATTGGTGCATGCATTTACTGCCGCCGCCGGTGCTCCAACCATTAATGGATTTAATGAGCAAAGAGGAAACGATTGTACCATTCGTTTGTGGGACTTCGATGACGACTATTGTGAAAAATGTACCACTGATACTAAAAATGGTGTCAATGTTGGTAAAAACTGTAAATACAGCAAAGACACATTGCCTTCACACTGGTATACCCCTTGGGATTCTTTGTACCAAACCCGTTTCAGTTTAACTCCGGAAAGCGTTTTGGATTTCAACAGAGACTCAGGTTTGTGCTACCAAAAAAGAATGTACTCAGATGACTCAGTAGCAATTATCAGAGATACCATTCTTTACTATGGTAACAATGGTCAAGCATTCAAAACCAAAGACTCCACCGTTTATAAAAACATTACCAATAAAGAGATGATTAGTCAATCTAAATTGACTGGTCCGGCTCGATATGATGTAAATGTGGCAACAAGGTTCTATTTGGCAGCCGGTGATACGGCTTATGTAGACCTCTACAATGGTTCTCCGCCCAACAGATTTACAGGTCCAAGGTTCTTAACCATTCAACCTGGAAATGCAATTGTTATATACAGTAAGTTTGATAACGCTTATTTCAACGTTTGGCAAAAAATAATTCAGGATACGATACCACTGCACATGGTTCAATCTTGGCACAAAGTATTCAAACATGAATTGATGCCGGGTTACAAAGCAGGTGACAGTGTAAATGCTGAAGCTCATAGACAAAAATTCTATTCAGGTACAACTGTCAGATGTTTCAACGTTAGATTAAGACACAAAGACATTTGCCATCCATTGTCATGCGAGCATGAAGCAACTTCAACACTTGCATTACAACCGCCAAGTGCCAAAAAATTAAGAAAATTGGGTACCCTTTGTTTGGGAAGTGACCAAGACAATTATGGTATCACTTTCGTACTCGACGATACCAAACCGGGTTGTTCAAGAACTTATGCAGAGATCAACTTTGATACTGCTTTGAACAAACAAGGATGGAATCCTGCAGTAGGTGCAAACCTAACCCCAGGTTCTATCTCTATGGGTGGATTGCCTCCAACTAACCCACCTTATCAAGTGCCAATCCCAGGATACCAAGTCAATGGCCCTCCCGGAAACAGATTCTCTAAACAGTTTACTGTTGACGACATCAAAGATACCATCACCGGTTACATCAATGTTGGTTTGATCATCGGTAACGGCATGTGGCCAACATCTGCTGCAGATTATCCGGCAGAATGTGTTGACACAGTTTACTACCCTAAATTTGCAAGATTCCCAATTCTGGATAACAGATTCAGAATCGTAAAAGCAACTGAAGGTCCTGAGTACACTAAAATTTGTAGAAAAGACACCTTGAGTATGACTACTCTTGCTTGGAACAGAACCTATATCCCTGACGTTGAGGAAGCTCAATGGTCATTGACAGGTGCTAACGTCGGCAAATACTACAACCAATACTATGTGTTGAGTGTAAATGAAAGATACAGCCGTTTCCAACAAGTTCACAAAGACACTCCATATTTGGTAGACAAATTGCAAATCGTAAAACGTAGCTTCTTCGATGGTAGAACCACTACACTCGATAGCCAAAACTACAGAATTGCAAAAGTGACCAAATGGCACACTGAAGCAGATATCACACCGGTATTTGACATCATTAAAGCCATCTTGGAAGCCAATAAAATTGACATCTATGAATTGACCCCTGCTCAACTCTCTGAGTTGATCTGGAATGGTCAAGGTACATTTGGTAAACCTTTCACAGGCTCTAGAGGTTGTTTGGATACCACCGGTTTCGGTAGATTCATCAGGTTCTATAAAGTTGCAGATCAAAAAGAATCTTTGCACTTTAGAGATACTACCTTGTTGCCGGTTGAAGATGCCAAAGGCACAGATGGCAAATGGTACAAAGCCTACAATTTTGTTCCTCAATATTCAGGTTATTATGTAGCAAACTTCGGTTTGAGAAGCACTGCCCCTGAAAATTGTACAAAAAGTACAGGTACTGCTAAGAAAGTAATCGTTGGATTCTATGGTGTAATGAATTACACAGACACCATACTTTGTCATGGTCAGAATGTAGTGGCATCACCACAATTCAGATACTTCGAAGTTTATCCTGAGATCACATTCAGATTGCTTGATCCAACTGACTACTGGAGAAACCGTATCCTAGAAGCAGGTAATCCAAACAGAGAAGATTTCACCAGAACAGATTTGAGTAAATCTGATGATGGTTCAGATCCTAAAGCATACTACGGTGGATTCCCATACAGTATCACAGGTTTGGACAATGCGCCTAACCAACAATTGATACTGGGTAGTTCTAATGGTATCTACTACAATCAAGACACTGGCCGCTCTTATATTGTAAGAACTGCTGCAGGTGATAGCTTTGGTTGTAAAGACACCATCACACAATCTATCTACGTCACTGCGGTAAGAGCTAAATTCAGAATTGACCAAAACCGTCCACAATGTAATACCATCATTGAATTGTTCGACTCATCAACCATTCAAGATCCATGTGTTGCAGAATTGGGTACTCCATGCGACAGAATCGTAAAATGGACTGTGTATTGGGGTGATAACAAATCAAACTCTATTAACTCATTCTTTAATAACTTGCCTTCGAGTGTAGGTCACGACTATACCAGAAACGGTAAGTTCAAGATCAGATGGAGAGTTGAAACAGCCTTGGGTTGTGTTGGTTGGGATTCAGTTGAATTGTATATCCCTGGTCCAGAACCTTTATTTGATACATTGATTCCTCGTCAATATTGTGTAAATGAAAAAGTTCAATTCAAAAACTTGAGTAAATACAACAAGAGAGATTCAAGTGAATGGTATTGGGAATTTGGTGATGGTACAATTGATAACCAATACGATACCATAACACCTGCAAATGATACCATGAGACATGCTTACACCAAACCTGGTAAATACAAAGTGAGACTCACTCAGTATTTCAGATTCCAGGTTGGAAGTACCATCAAACGTTGCAGTGTTTTCTATCCTGATACAACATTCGGAGAAAGAGAATTTGAAATTGAAGTGTTTGGATATGATTCAACTAAGGTAATTGCAACTCCAATGAAGGTTTGTATAGGTGATACGATCAAGCTGGTTGGTAAGGTGTTCCCGCAAGACCGATACTCGAATTACGTTTGGCATTTCGGAAAATCACTCACCGATACTTTGGTAACACCTGATACGGTTAGATATGTTACTTACGCTAAAGAAGGTAAATACAGCATCAAGTTCTTAGGAGATGTTAATACAGTCTCTTCAACTGACAAGATCTGTCCAATGACAGACAGTGTCACAGTAGAAGTAGCATTTGTAGAAGCAAACTTCGACATCGATTCAACCAGAAAACCAGTGTTCTGCTTCAACAACACTTCTAAAAACAGTGTAGATAACAGATGGATGTTCTATAGTACCAAAGACTTGTTGACCATTAATCCGCTCTCAGATCGAATATTCGTTGAGAACACGAAAAACAATGATCCGCAAGTTTGTAACGACTACCGTGATTCAATTGGATCATACTGGATATGCTTGGAAGCTACCAATGACATTGGATGTAAGGATACCATTTGCAAAAAAATTGAAAACAATTTCAGAGCAACTATCCTGCCTCCAAACGTCTTCTCTCCAAACGCAGGTTCAGACGGATTCGTTGGAACAGATAAAAACGGACTTGCAGGTAACGATGTCTTCAACATCTACATTGAAGGTGAAGACAAATACGAACTCGTTATCTACGACCGTTGGGGTGTGAAAGTGTTCGAGTCATCTGATAAAAACAATGACTGGAATGGTAAAGTGAACAACACCGGTGCTGAATGTCCGGATGGCACTTACTACTACATCCTTAAATACAGATACAAAGGCCTCGATAAAGATGAACCGGTATTGAACGGTATCGTTAGAATCATGCGCTAACAGATAATTTCTAATCTACATGAATGAGCCCGATTGGTTATACCGATCGGGCTTGTTTTTTGTAAGTAATTTTACAAATTCAATTTTCAATGGCTTAGCAATATCTTTGCAGCAATGTATTCAGATCTTATTCATCCCGAAGATACCATTGCAGCTATTGCAACCCCTCAAGGTACAGGTGCTTTGGGTCTCATCAGATTATCGGGCAAAAACACTTTTGATATTTGCAATAAGGTCTTTAAGGGCAAAAAACTAGGTGATCAGGCACCCAATACAGTTCATTATGGTCATATAGTTGATGGTGATACCATTCTCGATGAAGTCATGGTGAGTGTGTTCAAGGCACCTAAAAGTTTCACAGCCGAAGACAGTGTCGAAATTGCTTGCCACGGTTCATCTTTTATTCTCTCAAATGTGTTGGAACTGCTGATACGCTCTGGCGCCAGAATGGCAGCTCCAGGTGAGTTCACCATCAGAGCATATCTCAATGGCCGTATCGATTTGGCACAAGCTGAAGCGGTTGCCGATGTAATAGCTTCAGGCAACAGTTCACAACTGAATTTGGCCATGAATCAGATGCGTGGTGGGTTATCAAATCAACTTTCACAGCTGCGTGAACGTTTGTTGAATTTCATTTCACTCATTGAATTGGAGTTGGATTTTGGTGAAGAAGATGTAGAGTTTGCAGACCGTAGCGGTTTGCGTCAACAATTGAACGAAATGCAATTGTTTATTCGTCCAATGATAAACAGTTTCAAATTGGGCAATGCCATTAAGAATGGCATACCGGTGGCCATAGTGGGCAGACCCAATGCAGGGAAATCTTCATTGCTCAATGCATTGCTCAACGATGATCGAGCCATTGTCAGCGACATAGCAGGCACTACCCGCGATACCATTGAGGAGGAAATCAACATCAATGGGGTTTCATTTCGTTTCATAGACACAGCCGGTATTAGACAAACCGAAGATGTAATTGAAAAAATAGGCATAGAGAAGGCTTTAAAGACCATCGATCGAGCCAGTGTAGTGATTTACATCTTTGATGCCGGAAGTCTCGCAGAAGACGAAATAATACATGATTTGAACATGTTGCGCGAAAGGAATGCCAATTCAGAGTTATTGGTATTGGGCAACAAGTCGGATTTGTTGAGTGAAGAGAAGCGTGCAGAATTGGAAACAGTACTGGCCAATTTGAAAGTGAATCATCGTTTAGTGAAATTGAAGGATCAGTTGCATTCAGAAACGGATGGCATTCGCAGTTCGCTTTATGAGCAAATGCAATTGGGCAAAATGAATGAGCATTCCACCATCATCAGCAATGCTCGCCACCATCAATGTTTGCGCGAAGCCGACGAAGCCATTCAATCAGTACTCACCCTCATGGACAGCAACGCCACCAGCGATCTTCTGGCCTTAGAAATGCGCCGAGCCGTCAACGCCATCGGCGACATCACCGGCACAATAACAAACGACGAAGTTTTGGGAAATATCTTCGGGAAGTTTTGTATCGGAAAGTAAGTACATCAAAATTAATCTCAATTAATCGAAATAAACTCTAGTAACATATTGTAAATGAAGTTTATATAAATTATTTTAATTTTTATCTGTTGGAGTTAAATTAGATTAATTAAGATAATATTTGTACCTTATTTGTACCTCGAGCTTTCGAGGTACAAAATTTAATTTTGGTTATTTCGCTTAATTGCACTTATTTGCACTTAAATTATCTTATTTCATTTTAAAATGACTTCCTTTATACAAGTTAAACGAATTTGTGAGCATTGTAACCAAGAGTTTATAGCCAAGACAACAGTTACGAGGTTTTGCTCGAAAACCTGTAGTTCAAGATTTATTAAAGCTAGAAAGAGAAATGAGAAAATTAGTGCGCATAATATGAAGCATGAATTATCATTAAATTCAGAAGTCGAGAAGTTAAAAACAAAGGAATTTTTAAAAGTAAAGGAGGTTGCAAGTTTGTTAGATTGTTCAAGTAGATCAGTTTATTATTATATCGATCAAGGTGTCATTGAAGTGATAAATATTGGTCAGAGAATGACACGTGTAAAAAGATCTTCAATTGATAAATTAATAGAACAAAAGTCTTCAGTTGCAAAAGAAGAAGAACAAGTAATGAAAAATTATACTATCAATGAATGTGTAAGCACATTTGAGATTCGTGAGAAGTTTGGTATATCTGAGTCAGGGCTAAGACAGATTATTATAAAAAATAACATACCGAAATATAGGAAGGGTAGTTTGGCTTATTTACCTAAGGAATTAGTTGAGAAGTATACTGGATTTAAATTTGAAAATTAGAGCATGAGTGTAAAGGTAAGATTCAAAGAAATTTCAGATGGAAGACTAAGTCTTTATCTCGACTATTATCCAGCCGTTAAGGGCAAAGATGGAAAATACACTAGAAGAGAATTTTTGAAGCGATACAACTATAAAAATCCAAAGTCGAAAGAAGAAAAACAGATAAATAAAGAGAATCTCTTGTTTGCTGAAGGCGTTAGATTACAACGAGAGAAAGAAATACTAAATGAGCAAGATGGCTTGTATAATGCCAATAATAAAAAGCTTGATTTTTTACAATTTTTTGAGAAGATGACAAGAGAAAGACAAGGGTCCTTAAATAATTATGGTAATTGGAAAAGTGCCTTGCGACATTTTAGAGAATTTACTCAGGGTCATTGTAGCATGGGAGATATCAATGAAGAGTTTTGTGAACAATTTAAAAACTACTTAAAAAATGCCAAGCAATTAAGTACAATTAACAACATAAAACTGTCACAAAATGCAGCGTCTAGCTATTTTAATAAGTTTAAATGTGTAGTAACTGAAGCCTATGAAAAAAAATTATTAACTCAAGATTTTGGCAACAGTGTAAAGCGATTAGCAACAGTTGAAAGTAAAAGAGAGTTTTTAACAGTAGAAGAACTCCAAAAATTGAGCAACACTGAGACTGATATTGGTAATTTAAAAGATGCAGCATTGTTCTCTGCTTTGACAGGACTCAGATGGTCTGATATTATTGGGTTAAAATGGAAAGACATTCAGTGTACTGAAGGTAGATACTTCATACACATAAAGCAGCAAAAAACAGCAGATGTTATAATGCATCCTATAAGTGAACAAGCAAGAAATCTTTTGGGTGATATCGAAGAGAGTCAGCAATTGGTGTTTAAAGGGCTCAAATATTCTGACCATAACAATAAAAAGTTAAAAGAGTGGTTGCAAGCAGCAGGAATTACTAAAAAGATAAGCTTTCATAATTTCAGACATACATACGCTACTTTATTACTCAATAAAGGTGTTGATATTTATACAGTTTCAAAGATGCTTGGACACAAGAATATTCAAACAACCATGATTTATGCAAAGGTATTGGATGAAGCAAAAGTTAAAGCAGCAAATGCGATTAATATTAAACTAGACATATGAAAATAGTAAAAGATGAGGATAAGGTAATCTCCTCACACATCTATGATATTAATGTTTTTGAGATTGTTCAAAGCATGAATTCATATTTTAAAGAGAACTTTAATTTGCAGGAATATGAAAGTCATAAAGAAGACCTTAAGATTTTATATCAATCAATCATACATAAATATAAAGATAGTGAAGTTACTGAGTCTGAAAATTTGAAAAGAAAACACTTAATTCTGCCGTCAACAAACGATTCGTATCACATTTTTCTTGCCTACAAATTATTGACATGTGATCCATATAGGATACAAGCAATCTTATCATATCATTCAGTATTATTTCAAGGAAATAGTTTTGCTTCAAAAGGTAATTTTGTTGGGTTGGTTGAATATAATATATACAATCTCGTTAGGTCGACTGATAGAAAAAATGAAGTTATAAGATTAGACAAAATTGCAACGTGGCTTGAAAATAATAGAAGATTTGAATTGCAAAAAGCTAATACGGCCAAAAGAGTGAGATTTGATGAAGAATTTGCCAATATTTTGAGCGATAAGTTGAAAGTTTTCGTTGAGGATGATTCGGCTACTTGGTTATTTGATAGTCTATTTAATGATAAATATAACGGCAGAAAAGTTGTTTTTAATTTTGAAGCCATAGAATTGTGTATACTTTTGAAAAAATGCATTAAAAACAATGTTCTATACGTAAAAAGTAATGAAATTCTTGCAAAATGGATTTGCGAGAGGTTTAATGTATTGAAAAATAAAAAAGAAGAATTAAATGAGGAAACAGTCTTGAATTATTTAAACAGAAATGTTGAAATAAATTACAAGAAACCAAGAATTTATAATAAACTTTTTCCAGATTGGAATTCTAAAAAGGATTAAATTAACAATACATTAAAATTTAATGCATTGTAACTGTAATGATCTCTGATTTTCCTTTGCAGAGTATTTCAGTAATATGGAAACTCCAAATCCCAAAATCAACGAACTAATAAACGATTTCTATAATAACTTAGAGATAATAGTTAGGAAGGCTGTTGCCGAAGAACTAAAATTCTGTTATCCAGAAAATACTCAAATAAATAAGATAGAAAATGAATTTTTAACTGCCGAACAAGCTTCAATTTTTTTAGGCAGAAAGCTTTCTACTTTATATAAAGATGTCCATTTAGGAAATATTCCTTTTCATCGCAGCGGTGCAAGAAAATTGTTATTTTCAAAGAACGAACTAGAAATTTATATTAAGCTAAGTAGGGTTAAATCGACTAAGGAGATTAAGAATGATATTTCTGAGTACTTAAAATCCAAAAAAGCATTTTAATTTAAAATATCTATCAATGTATTACTCTACACATCCATTTAAAAAAACATGCGAATTTTGTGGTGATGAGTTTGATTCCCATCATGGACTTCAGCGCTATTGTCCAGAAAAATTTGGCCGAAAAGATTACTGTAAGTATGCTCAAAAGAATTTAGTGAACGAACGAAAATTAGCTGAGTTAGTAAATGAAATCGCATCAGCTGTG
>DASWYG010000150.1:0-1640 GCA_036405075.1 Bacteroidia bacterium
GGTGGCCATTTGATGGTATACAATAAAGCAGAAGAAGTGAATGTTGAAGTGATGAAATCGCTAAAATTGAAAGCAACTAAATAAAAATAAAACACAATAAAATTCGTTAAAATAGCACTATGATGAAAACACTTGTAAGAGTTTATCTGCTAATTTGTTTTGCAGTTTGTTTACCTGCCAATGCTCAGAAAACAGTTGTATTCAAAGGCAAAACCTATTTTGTCTTCGATCAATATGTCAGTTTCTATAGTCACAGAATATCTGTAGACAATACCAACTTTCAATTAAAAGAGAACAAACTCCCACCGATCATTGGCAATTATAAAGATGGCGAATACCTGATCTATGATTCTTATTGTAAACCTAAAAATTGTAAAGGAAAGGGCTTAAGTCAAACATGCGATTGTGACAGAAAAGTGTATGCCTCATTTACAATTCTAAATGGCAAAAAAAATGGATCAGCTAGTTATTTTGATTATTACAGTCAAAAAGTATACTTGACAATTCCTTATGTTAATGACCAAATTGAAGGTAGTTTTAGTTTGACCGGGAAATATCGTTTTACTTATAATTTTGATTCTTATGGACTGCCGAAACCAGAGTTCAGATTCAATGAACCTTTTGATGTTCATGAACCGGTTGGCGCATTCATGAATTCATACAGAATAGAGTTGAATTATAAAAATGGTGTCCCCCATGGTGCTCAGAACTTGATCTCAATTTATAAGAAAAAAGAATACAAAAATTGGGCGTTAAACTTTAAGGAAGGTTTGCCCGATGGTGTTTTTGTGAACCATTCTTACAAAAAAGTGAAAGGTAAATTGTATGGGTTTTACAATTTGAAGGGTCAGTTCTCGAAAGGTAAATTGGATGGAAAAATTGAATTTGAAGATCTGATGTCAAAATGTTTGTGGTACTCCATTTATAAAAATGGTGATTTGGTTTATGAAGAATCATTTAGTGATAAAAGTAAAGATAGAATTGTTATACTTGTCGGCGATACAGTGTCAAAAATCATTGGTTCACAGTCCAAAATTCAAATGATGGATCATTATGAACTTCAGCAAAGCTATCGTCATTACTTTCTGAGTAAATATGATCGGTTTGTTATATTTAAGGAATATGCCAATGGGAAAAGGGATACAGTGTGCAAATCTGCCGATAAGGTTTCCAGAAATTACTATAACGAATTTTGCTATGGCGTTAAGGTCATTGATACCAATGTTTTAGGGCAAAGAGCCATTAAAATTTTGCGTATACATACACAGCCGAGTTATGGATTTTTTGAGGTGGTTTCTAGTGTTGATACCAATGAAGGTAAATTTAAGTATTTTGATGAGGACCATGGAGCATATTTGTCTAAAAGTAGATCAAGAAATAACGGTTTAAAATGTAATTTTCTTTACGAAAGCTACGCAAGCCACAGATATAGGCACATCATCAGATTTTCAGAAAATTTTTATGAGCTGATGGAAAGAAACTCTAATGATTCTTTAAATCGATTGAATTTGTTCTACGAAAGGAATTATAAATTGATTGGTGCTGAAACTACTAATATTCGTGATTGGCTGACCGGTTCTCAATTTAATGGCATAAAGCACAAAAAAGACGGAAAAGTTGTAGCAGCTTTAGATTACAAA
>DASWYG010000151.1:0-16796 GCA_036405075.1 Bacteroidia bacterium
ATTGCTCTTCATTCAATTCGCGAATCAATTCTTCTCCTTTCATCACTGCACTGCCTTCAAAACAAAGCGATAATGTACATGGCATCAACCTGTTCAATGCTGAGGCTAAAACACTTGCTACAGCATCAGCGTTGGTATTGAGCAATTGCCCTTTTCCATCGTGAGTGATGGCAGAAAACACGGGCACTATGCCATTGTTTAGTAAAGTCAACAACTCATGACTCGCAACAGAATTCACTTCAACATCACCTACATAACCAAAGTCAATCTCTGTACCAACCCGCTTAACGGATCGTATCAAATTCAAATCAGCTCCGCAACATCCAAGAGCATTTTGTCCTCTGGCTTGCATCGAAGCAACGATCTGTTTATTGATGAGTCCTGCATATACCATCACTACTGTTTCTAATGTATCCGCATCAGTAATCCTTCTACCATTGATTTGTTGTACAGTCAACCCCAAACGATTTGAAACCTCTCCTGCTATCTTACCACCTCCATGGACCAACACTTTCAGTCCATCAACAGCAGCAAATGCATCCAGAAATTCATTCAATTTAACAGGATCATCTATCACCTTACCACCTACTTTTATCACTTTAATCTTCATATTTATTTCAATAAATGATCGAGGGCCCACATCGCAGCAAAGACTCTGTTCTCTGCCTGTTTGAGTACCAAAGACCTTGGACTGTCAATGATCTCATCAATCAATTCGAGATTACGTCTGACCGGCAAACAATGCATGAAATGCGCCTCTGTTTCAAGAAATTGATGTTGCTTTTTAAAAACATCAAACTTTGCCTCAGGCATCTGTCCATATTGCTCGAAAGATGACCAATTTTTGAAATAAACAAAATCGGCTTTACCTGCCAATTCCCCCGGATCGCGAACAATCGTTGCTCCTTTTGTGAATTTGGGATCCAAATCGTATCCTTCCGGACAAGCAATGGTATATGAATGTTTCCCCCAAGCCAAAACCCATTCAGAAAATGAATTGGCCACCGCTTGTGGCAATGGTTTTACATGAGGTGCCCAAGACAACAATATGTTCAACCCCGACTCCTGCCTCGTTTCTTGAATGCTCATCAAATCTGCCAAACTCTGCAATGGATGTAGAGTTGCCGACTCGAGAGACAAAAAGGGTTTGTTGCAATAGCGCATAAAACTTTCCATGATCTTTTCATTGCTATCAGATTCCTTATCATTCAGACTTGGAAATGAACGTAAACCAATCACATCGCAATACAATCCCATAACCGCCGCGGCATCCTTAATGTGTTCAACATTCTGACCATCCATTACGGCTCCGTCATTGAACTCTATTTGCCAGGTATCTGCACCCACCGACATCAGCAACACCTCCATCCCAAGCTTTCTTGCAGCAACCTGAGTACTCATCCGGGTCCTTAAACTTGGATTCATGAACACCAAACCCAAAGTTTTACCCTTATGAGATTCAAACGTTTTGGTCTGATTCTTTAACTCAATCACTTCGTCAACACAGTTGACCACATTGTCAATGTCCTGAACAGACGTAAATCGCTTAATCATGGTTTAAAACACGCTCAAATGCCAATTTCAGTTGATCTATTTCTGTTCTGCCAATGTTCAGTGCCGGCAACAATCTAATTGTATTGGGATCTGACGAAGTGCCTGTCAACACTGAATACTCGTTCATCAATTGCTTTCTCATAACAGTCACCGGAAATTCAAATTCAAGTCCCACCATGAACCCCCTGCCTTTGTATTTTTTAAGTCCTTTTAAATTGCCCAATTGTGCTTTCATGTAATTACCCATTTCATTGACATTGTTTTGCAACTGCTCTCTTTCGAAAACCTGCAACACAGCATCTACAGCGGTGCAAGCCAAATGTGCCCCTCCAAAGGTGGTGCCCAACTGCTCTTTTACAGCTTCGTATTTGGGTGAAATCAACAATGCAGCGACAGGAAATCCATTGCCTATCCCCTTTGCCATGCTGATCAAATCGGGTTGTATACCTGCGGCTTGAAAGGCAAAGAAACTCCCCGTTCTTCCCATACCCGATTGAACTTCGTCAAGTATAAGTGCCGCTCCCATTGACTTACATTTCTTTTCAATGTGATTCAAGAAATGATGTTCCGGCTCAACTATACCTGCTACGCCTTGAATGCCTTCAACAATCACGGCAGCTATATCTTCATTCATGACAGCATCAAATGCTTCTTGATCGTTCAATGGAATCCTGACCACGTTTCCATTTTGATTGATTGGTGCCTGAATCCTTGTATTGTCTGTCATTTCGATAGCCATTGATGTTCTACCATGAAATGCTCCTTGAAATGCTATGACCTTTTTCCGCCCTGTTTTAAAAGAGGCCAATTTGATTGCATTTTCATTGGCTTCAGCACCTGAATTGCAGAAAAAAACATTGTAATCATTCAAACCACTCAATCGGCCCAAACGTTCTGCTACCTCTGTTTGTCTCGATATCTTGAGCGAATTGGAATAGAATGCAATCTTACTCAATTGCTCGGTTAACATTGAAACATAAAGTGGATGCGAATGTCCTATTGAAATGACTGCATGTCCGCCATAAAAATCAAGGTATTTGCGCCCATTTGAATCAAAAACATAGGAGCCCAATGCCGATTTCAATTCTATATCGGCCAAATGATAAACATCGAAAGGTTTCATTAATAAACTGAACTTTTTAATTGTAGTGAAGTGTCTTGTGAAAAACCATACATCAGATTGAAATTCTGTATGGCTTGTCCTGATGCGCCTTTGATCAAATTGTCTATCACCGAGGTAATGAGACAAAGTCCATTGCGCACTTGTATACTTATGTTGCAATAGTTGGTATTGAGTACGGTCTTTAAATCAGGGTCAGACTTTAAAACCCTGACAAATTTTGCACTTGAGTAATAGGTTTTAAATTCATGCTGAATCTCTTCCTGATTCATTTCGGTTCTAAAAGTGATATTGGCCATTATGCCCCTACTGAATGGACCTCTCAAAGGCACAAAGCCAATGAATGGCAAATCTGCATTTGATTGTGTTTTCAAACTGTGTTTGATCTCATGCAAATGACGATGTGTGAACACTTCATAAACACTTAAATTGTTGGATCTCTCTGAAAAATGAGTGGATTTACCTGGAGTTTTACCGGCACCAGTTGAACCTGTGATGGCCTGTATGTGAACCTCTTTGGGTATTTCTGAAAATTTCATTACAGGTAAAAGACCATATTGAATCGCACTGGCAAAACATCCCGGATTGGCTACTTTTTTTGAACCTGCAATCAAGTTTTCATTCATTTCAGGCAACCCATACACCCATTCATCACTGCGGTACCTGAACTCATCGCTCAGATCAATGACAGTGGTTTTGGTCAATGGCTTGTTCTGTTCCAACCAAGCCGATGATTCACCATGACCCAGACACAAGAAGACATGGTCAACTCGGTTGTCGAATGTATCTGTAAACACCAATTCCGTTTGACCCAATAGATCCGGAAAAATTTCTGAGACAGTCCTTCCATTATCCGATCTGGCAATGGCCGACTTCAACTCAACACCAGGATGATGCAACAGCAAGCGCAACAATTCTCCACCGGTATAGCCAGAGGCCCCAACAACAGCAACTTTAACTTTCCTCATTGACGTACTTTTGAATTTCAAATGGTATCGACATCAAACGAATAAAACCTTTGGCCTCATCAGAAGTCCATTGTCCATTGGATTCACCATAAACTCCGAATTTAGATTGCATCAAATCTTGCTCACTCTCCACACCCAACAACACAAAACGGTAGGGATGCAATTCAATGTGTACTTTGCCATTAACTTTTTCTTGTGATGATTCAAGAAATTGCTCTATGTCACGCATCACAGGATCGAACACCAAACCATCGTGCAACTGATTGCCATACCAATTAGACAGCTGATCTTTCCAATACAACTGCTGTTTACTCAATACGTGCTTCTCAAGCAAATGATGAGCTTTGATCAATATCAATGCAGCTGATGCTTCAAATGCAACTCTGCCTTTTATACCTATCACTGTATCCCCCACATGCACATCTCTGCCAATGCCATAAGGACCTGCTACCTGACTAAGATATTCTATTAAACCTGCTTTCGACTCACATTCATTTCCATTAATGTCTATGGGTTCTCCTTTTTTGAATTGAATTGTTATGGTTTGTGGAACAAGCTCCGTTACTTGAGTAGGCCAGGCTGATTCCGGTATCATTCCTAAGGACTTCAAGGTCTCTGAACCGCCAATTGATGTCCCCCACAAACCTTTGTTGATGCTGTATCTTGCTTGCTCAAACTCAAATGGAATTCCATGTGATCTTAAAAATGCCATCTCTTCTTCCCTACTCAGCTTAAAGTCGCGAATCGGTGTAATGATGTTAACATCTCTGATCATCATTTTAAACACCAGATCAAAACGAACTTGATCATTTCCTGCTCCAGTACTGCCATGAATGATGTTGGCAATGCCCAGTTCGTTGGCATACTCAGCAATGGCTTTGGCTTGAACCAAACGCTCAGAACTAACGCTTAATGGATAGACCTGATTTTTTAACACATTGCCAAACAACAAGTACTTTAAAGTTTGCTCATAATATTTTTCACGCACATCGATACAAATGAAACTCTTGGCTCCGCATGAATGCGCCTTTAATCTCAATTGTTCTATGTCACTGTCGGAAAATGCTCCTGTATTTATTGTAACGGCATGCACTTTATAGCCTTTGCGACTCATTTTCACCAAACAGTAGGTGGTATCCAAACCACCGCTATAGGCCAGCACTGCTTCTCTGCGTTTTATGTTATTGCTCATTGTTGATGGTATAAGTTTCATTTTTTATTGTAGTCTCTTGCAAGTGTGCATCAAACAACATTGCGGTACAGAGACAATTCTTTCTTTCTTTACTTTGTAATATTTCATAATTGATGCAACTTTTACAGCCTTGCCAAAACTGTTCGTCTTGTGTCAGTTGAGCATAAGTAACAGGTTTATAGCCCAATTCAGAATTTATTTTCATGACCGCCAAACCTGTTGTGAGACCAAAAATCTTAGCATGAGGATAACGTTGTCTCGACAATTCGAAAATTTTCTGCTTGATGGTTTTTGCAAGCCCCAGATGTCTGTATTGAGGGGCAACGATCAATCCCGAATTGGCCACATACTCATCTCCCTGCCATGATTCGATGTAACAAAAGCCTGCCCATTGATCTTGATCATCAATGGCAATAACAGCCTTCCCCTCTGTCATTTTCTGACAGATGTATTCAACAGAACGACGTGCAATTCCTGTTCCGCGCTTAAGAGCAGAATCAGCCATTTCATTGCAAATCTGTTCTGCATAAACATGATGAATATCTTCAGCGATTAAAACCAACATTTTAGTGAATTATAGAAAAATCGTCGCAAAAATAATATTATTTTAGATATATTGTCCTTTTTTGTGAAATTTTTTACAATATTTATCTATGCAAACCCAACTTTAAAGGGAATACGTCCGCAATTCTTGATTTGTAAAGGCTTTTTTACTGTATTTACATTCAATACAGTACCTCATTTATTTTTCAAAATGAGTCATGATAAAATTGCTATGAAATTACAGCCCCATTTTCCGGAATGTGAGATTGATCCGAGCTGTTTTAATTCGAGCACGCTTTGGCAACATGTGTTTCCAATATTGCTGACATGCTCCTGCCATTAACAACAAACTGCCGTGTTCAAGATCTAGTTCTACTTGTAATGCTTGATTTTTATGCTTCAACTTAAATGGTCGCTCTGCACCAAAACTAAAAGATGCAATATTAGGAGCAGGACCAAGCTCAGGTTCATCGTCACTGTGCCAACCCATTCCCTCATTGCCGTCGTGATAAAGGTTCAACAAACAGGCATTGAAACTGACCCCACACAGTTGTTCTGCCAACTGCTTCAACTCTAACAATATTGAATTCCATGGCAAGGCCGTTTTTGTTCTGCCTGAATAGGTATAAGTCAAGCCCGGATCAGCGTACCAAGCCACCTCTCTTGCTGTGACGTGTACTTTACCAAACAATTTGACCTCATCCCTTATCCAATGTATCTCATTCAACAAGCGCTCAAATAAAACATCCGATTCTAACCTGTTTATTACTTTCCCGAAATAAAACACTGTACCATCCTGAGGCAATAAATTTAAAGGTTCATTCATCATGTTCACCTTTAACCTGTTCATACGCCAACATCGCGATCTTTCTATTCGAGCCCCATCTGTAATTGCCAATCTCACCTCCTGCTTGAATCACACGATGACATGGAATCAAATAAGCAATGGCATTGCTACCTATTGCTGTTCCAACAGCTCTTGAGGCCTTCTCCTGATTTATATCAGCAGCCATCTCTCCGTATGATTTAACTTTGCCTTGCTCTATGTTCAACAAAGCTTGCCATACTTTCAATTGAAAATCTGTCCCTTTGACATGCAACCTCAGTTGTTGATTGGAACTGTCATTGATTGCCTCTTCCGCATCCTTGTGTAATGCATTGGATACATTTCTAAAATCGGCATTAGGATAAGCCTCTTTCAACCAATTCCAAGCTTCTTCATCATGCTCACAAAACATCAAAAAACAAATGCCTTTGCCGGTATTGGCAATGATCGCCCTGCCAAAAATGGTTTCGATAAATGAATACTCAATGTTCAATCCTTTACCTCCCTGACTGTATTCACCCGGTGTCATACCTTCAAGGGTAATGAACAGGTCATGCAAACGCGAAGAACCCGACAAACCTACTTCAAAAGCTGTAGCTTCTGTACCTTTGCCTTTTTGACTTAACAAATGTTTGGCTTTGGATAAGCTTGCAAATTTGATGAATTTCTTAGGACTGATACCTGCCCATTCGCTGAAAATCCTTTGAAAATGAAATGGGCTTAAACCAACATGGCTTGAAATCTCATCCAATGAAGGTTGCTCCTCCAGTCTTTGCCGAATGAATTGAATGGCTTTTTCAATGATTTGGTAGTGGCCTTTGGCTTTCATTTTATTGGAGACAAAAATAAGACGATTAAGTTTTTTAAATTACCCGAAACTTGCTTCATCGAAAAAAAAACCTAAATCCGTATCCTCTGAATTAAATTTCCGAACGGGGTCTGTTACCAACTTTTGTTCTAATTCGTAAAGGAACCCCGGAGTGAAACATTGAGTTTTAGAAATAGAAGAACATACCTGAGAGCTGCTGAAGATGAAAAAGGCATGATAGGCGAAATGTACAATCGCTATGGGAGACGTTTGTATGCCTATGCCACAATGAGTTGGAGACTTGACGAAGATGATGCCTGGGACATGGTTTACAAAACCCTTTACAAAGTGCTGGAAACCCATAATCAATATCAATTCGAAAATGAAGACAAATTCGCCTCTTTCGTGTTTAAGATTTTTATCAATTTTCTTAGAAATTATTATAGAGATCATAAGAAATTATCGGAACGATTCAGTGTAGTTCAAATTGAAGATTCTGAACTGAACAATGTGCCGGAAATTATAGAACCTGAATCTCCGGTCAGTATAAAGATGAAAGCCCTTAAGGAAGTATTAGAAGGATTAGACGATTGGCAGAGAATATTGCTATTGATGAGAAGTGAAGGAAGACCCTATTCGGAAATTGCACCCTTTGTGGACAAGCCTGAAGAACAATTGAAAGTGTACTATCAACGTCTTAAACAAGACATAAACAAAAAGATACATGAGCGACTCAGATAAAAATATGATCAGTGACGAAACGTTGAGAGAATTGCTGCAGTTAAACATACTGCTGAGTGATGACCATGACGAAACCACCAATAAACTCATACAAATGGAAGCTAAATATGCATTAACCGGACCCGGTTTCATTATCCCTGCATTGCCGGGCGAAACCAAATTGCTGGACAAACTGAAACATGTTTCCGGCAAAGGCATCTACTACAAATGGCTATTCACCGGCCTAACTGTTGCCGGCATTAGCACTGCCACTTATTTGTCTATGAATAAAAACACCGGCACTTCTGTTGCAACAGAACCTAAACCCAACTCCAATCCAACAGAAGCTACAATAAGCATTACTGAACCAATGCCTAAAAAAGACACGAATACGGTTCAGTTCAATGATTATGCTACTCCTGTTCCAGTGGAAGAAACGCCTGTTTCTGAAGAATTCAAATTGACTGAGATCCCAATCATCGAACCTGAATATTCTCAATGGAAGGACCCTATTAAAGAGAACTACAAAACCTCTGTAAACAAAACCATTCCTTCCACCTCAGGCACTTTTAAATCCAACAATTTAAGCATCAACATTGACACCACTTTCAAGAACATTGAAAAACTGGAAGTAGTTGGCAGTTTCTGCTCAATCAATGTCATGAAAGGCAGTCCAGGCTTGCTTAACTTCAAAGGTCAAATCAACATGTCCGGTAAAAAGCCAAAGAACATAGAACACCGGATCAAATACGAACAATTTGGCAACATCCTTAGAATCACTGTTGAAAACACTGAAAAACACAAAGCTTTTATCACTACAATGAACTCATACCCGGAAGGCGTTTTGAGTTTCGTTGCCGACCCGAAAATAGAAATGTCTCTTCGCAACACCAGTGGCAATGTATATGCATCCGGCATGGAACCTCAAGTCTTTAACATCGACTGTAGCTATGGCAATGTAACAGTCGAAAAAATGAGCACCAACGTCAATGTGAATGCAAAATCAGGTGATGTGAACATGAGAGACGTTAAAGGCAATGTGATCTGCAATGCCCTTTATGGCAATCAAACCTTTAGCAATGTAACTGGCGATATGTCCATTGCTTCTTCTTCAGGCAGTGTTACGATGAGCAACATTGAAGGTCAAGGCATGATCGTTGCAAAATATGGACATGTGAGCATCACCAAAATGAAAGGCAATGTAGATGTCAACTCTAATTCCGGGAACATTTTACTTGTTGATGTAAAAGGATTTTACACCAAATTGAAAAGCCTTTATGGTAACATCGACATCAAAAATCTAAATTCAAAACTAGATATTGACTCACGCTCGGGTGATATTTCCATTACTGAATTGGCGGGAGAAACCAATATCAATTCATTGTATGGCAAACAAAACTTACACAATGTGACAGGTGACATAAAAACAGTTTCCAAATCGGGTGACATTAATTTGAACACATGCATTGGCAATCTAAACATTGAAGCCATATATGGCAATGTATCACTTACTTCATGCAAAGGTAAAATCACTGTCAATGTAAGTTCCGGAAACATCTCAGGATGGAAAGTTGAAGTACTGGAAGCATTGACTTTGACCTCCAATTATGGCAACATCAAAATGAACATCAGCAATCCAACAGAAGATTTAAGTTTTGAAATTGAATCTCCTGCGGGTAGTTCTAAAATAGTTAGTGGAACTCTTACTCTTGAGAAAGAATACGGCACCTTGGTACACAAAAACGGCAAAATTTTAATCCATAGCTATACAAAATCCGGCAACCAATTTTTTGACTGATTTTTGGGTTCCGGAGATTGTTGAAGGCGGCATCTTTATGCCGCCTTTTTTTATAATTGGTCAACAACCTTGTCTATCGGAGAAACGCCTTCGCATCAGCCTCATATTTCTTTTTTAATTGCTCTGCCTTTTGTTTTACAGAACTCAATCCCCAAGTACCAGCCGACTCCTCAACCCCATAAATACTGTATAGTGCATTTTGACAGTTAGAAGCAATGAAATAAACCAAATCCTCTCTATTTCCGAATTTCAAATAGTACTTTAAATTTGCTTCAGACTCATTCAACAAAATTGTCAATTGATTTTCAGCATCTTTTATTCGATTGAGCTTCCTGTAATTATCTGCTTTCATCAATCTAACATTAGGCTCCGGATGCCAAACTTTTTCAGGAATTTCTGTTGCACATCTATCCATTAATTTGCCAGCTTTCAGCAAAAGTGCTTTATATTTATTCTCATTTCCGGGCTGTGACAGTGTGCTGTCATAGAATTTGATCTGTTCGGCATCCATGATAAATTGAGCAGCCAATTCAATGAACAATTTTTCGCCCGAAGAAGGGATGACTTCTGCTTTATCATCCAGGTAAAAATTCGTTTTTTTATTCATCCCCCCAAATCCAAACTTTTCCATCAACAAACCATAAGTTACCTCGCGATTGATTCGATCTATACCGGTTTTATATTTTGAAACATTAACAGGTATCAATTGAAACACCATCCCTCTTCTTTCAATATAATTTTCCAAACCTTTGTAACCTTCGTTTCCTGCTATAGTGGAAAAACAAATTGGACGCTTCCAGCCTTGAGCAGCATTGGTGGCTATTAAATCAAGCAATATCAGATCGCCCTTGTGCAAATTTCTTGCACCAAAACTGAACTGCATGGTATCACAAATTTGTTGTTTGTCTTCATCACTCAGTCCGGGCATTTTAGACGCTTTGTCTTTATCGACCTTAACCATATAATTTGTATTTTCATAAGTTTCAATTCCCGACTTTATTATGGATTGAATGAATGTTGAAAGCTCTATTGGCTGAGTACCGGAAGGACCGCCAACATATTGAAAATATTCATTGACACCGGCCTTAACCTGTTCGTTGTTGAAGGTTAAAGGCAGAGGATCACTTTCGTACACTTTCTTCATCATCTGTTGTGAATACCAATCTGTTGGCAGCAAATTCTGATTGATGATTCGAACATCCAAACGGTATCTTTCTACATTTTGCAAATACCATAGAGGATAGGTATCGTTATCAGCATTTGCAAAATAAATGGCATTGGGCGGACAAGAGTCCAATATATTTTTGGCCAAGTCCAACCCTAAAAATCGCTCACTTCTGTCGTGGTCATCCCAACCCTGCCGGGCCATCAAAACAGGTGCAGACAAAGACATCACAATGGCCAATGTCAGAGCAATTCCAGATTTAACTTTCTTCAGTAACCAATCGTTTAACTTCAACAAACCCAGTCCGGCCCAAATGGCAAATACCATAAAAGAACCCACATGCACATAATCCCTTTCACGCGGTTCGTAAGGCGGCTGATTTAGAAACACGATGATCAATACCCCTGCAAACAAAAACAAAACACCTGTAACAATCAATTGTCTTCTGTCTTTTTTATACAACAATGAAATTCCCAATAATCCCAAAACAAATGGAATGAAATAGAATTTATTTCTACCTTTATTTTCGAGCATATTTTTAGGCATTTCTTCCTGAGGTCCCAACCTTATTCTGTCTATCACTGATACACCACTGATCCAATTGCCATCAAAATTGCGATTGTGAACATGACCTTGCTTATCATTTTGTCTTCCTGCAAAATTCCACATGAAATAACGCCAATACATGTGGTTGAGCTGATAGTCGAAAAAGAACCTGAGGTTATTGCCAAACTTAGGTTTCTCTGCCTTTAAACCGGCTAAAGTTTCTTTCATACTTTCTGCTTCTTTGGGTGTTTTAGCTTGTTTTATTTGCTGTTGAATTGAATAGATCTCATTTTCAACTTCACCCAATCCACTCCAATATCTGTAGCCTTGCGGGCTCGACTCTTTTTGTTGATCACTCATTCTTGGAAAAAAAGTTTTTTCAGATGATTCAAACACATATTCTCGTTTTCTGCCATAGGCAAAATAAATGTCCTTGTCTTTTCTGTAAGTTTCCGCCCCTTCTTTAACATCGGAAGGTTGCGAATTAAAATAATGACCATACAACAACGGTCGCTCTTCATATTGCTCTCTGTTGATGTAATACTTGAGGTTAAAAGGTTCTTCGGGATTGTTCATATCTATAGGCAACACTTCTCTTGATCTGATGGGAATCAAAGCATAACTTGAAAATCCGATGATGATGTAAGTGAAGCAAGAAATGGCCAAAACATATTGACGATTGAGTTTGATTTTACTGAAATAATACAACCCTCCGACCAGTGTAAAAACCAAGATCAAAAGAGCAGCATAAATACCGGAATCAAAGGGCATCCCCAATCCGTTTACAAACAACAATTCCATTTTACATAAGATGGCAGGCATGCCGGGTATGATGAAATTTTGAACAAAAAACAAAGCGCCTAAACCACACACAAAAGCAATGACTAAGGATTTACGAGTCACTTTATGATGTTTATACAGATATAGGAATGCAATTGATGGAATGACCAAAAGACTGAGCAAATGCACACCGATTGACAGTCCAACGAGAAGCGAAATCAAGATCAACCATTTGTCACCCAATACGCCTGCATCATAAAACCACTTCAGAGCAGCCCAAAGGACTATGGCCATAAAAAAAACCGACATCGCATACACTTCTGCTTCAACTGCAGAGAACCAAAATGTATCGCTGAAACAAAAGATCATTGCGGCTGTAAAAGCAGATGCAAAAACTTTTAATTGATTGGTTTTAGTTTCTGCCGACTTCAGCTTCAACACCGAGAGAGCCAACATTGAAGTGATCCAAAACACAAACATGACAGTTAAGGCGCTGCAAACCGCAGAAACCATGTTAACACTGATTGCTTTGGAGACGCCTGCGGGAGTCAACAGAATAAACATCCTGCCGATCATTGCAAAAAAAGGAGCCCCAGGAGGATGCACCACTTGAAGTGAATCCGATGAAGAAATGAATTCACCGCAATCCCAAAGACTAACGCTTGGTTCGAGGGTGATCATGTAAACAGTTAGGGCAATAAGGAAGCTGCACCATCCGAAAATGGTGTTCAAAAATCTATATGTCATGTTTAATGGGGTTTGTTTAGGCTGTGAATTCTTGCCTGTTGATTGGCGTAAACTTGTCGTTGAAATGAATTGGAACGGTTTCGTTATGCCTTAAAATTATGATTGAAAAATCATTCAATCTTGGAGGGGTATCACATTGGTGAATGCGATTTAAAAATGAATCACGTTTTTGGATGGAAGCGGTGTCGTATTTTTTCAACACATTATTGGTATCACATCCTGTATTGTTTTTAAAATTACTTCCGCTGATATCGAGTCTGTAACTGAGTGCCATTGCGGCAGAGAATATCACAGAGATCACTGCTGCAACTTTTAAATAACGGAATCTGCCTCTGCTGTCTTTATTTGATATACCGTTCACCACCGGATCCACATGTTTGTTTGAAAAAGCTTCCATCAATTTTGATTTCAATTGTGGGGATGGTTCAGGAGCTTCTATTGCGAAAGATCTAAGAACCAATGAAGCCTTTCTCATTTCTGTGTATGAGGCTTCGTCAAGGTATTTAAGCACCTCGGCTTTCACATCAGCTTCAAGATTGCTGAAATCGGTGTTGTCGACAGAGTCGAACACCCAATCGGGTATCACATTGCTCGAATCGTTCATGATTTTAAATCTTTTAATTTTAATGCCATTTTCTTTAACATGTAATAGATGCCTGACTTAACAGTACCTTCAGGAATAGATAGAATTTCTCCAATGTCGGACATGGTCAATTCATGTTCAAATCGCAACACGAACATTTGTTGTTCTCTGTCGTTCATTTCGCCTAGAGCTTCTCTTATTCTGTTTCTGATAACGGCATTATCGTGCATCAAACCTGCCTTCATTTCGGTCATGGTCTCATGTTTGATGTCATGATCCAGAATGCGCTTACGGTTGCTTTGATTCCTTACCGCATTTTTACAAGCATTTGCAGTCATGGTATAAATCCATGGGGCAAATCGTTTGCCTTTTTGAAACAATTCCGGTCGCTCTATAACCTTCATAAAAACTTCCTGAACGATGTCTTCACATTGCTGAATCTCATGAAAATACCTATATGCGAAGCGTATCAGCTGGCGATTGTATCGATCAAAAAGCATTTCAAATGCCTTCTGATTACCTGCAGCAGATAATTCCATCAAACGTTCATCCGTTTGACCTGATATAGATATGTGTTTGCTTTCCGTCAAAATACCGTTTTCAGTCCTATTACAAAGACATTACACCCAAGATGAAATTGAGTTCAAAAAGTTGCCCCATTTTTTTTTGATTCTGATAAAAATGGTTTTTTAATGGACAAAACCGTGGTACATATTAATTTTTCAACATCAATTAATATTCGAATCCACTGTATTAATTTTGGAAGCATGAAACACATCAGCTTTTTTTTAATTACTTCTCTAATGGTGTCATTTGCATGCAAACAAGCGCCAAAACCACTTAGCAACAAACAAAAATTCCAGGCATCACTCGATAGTTTTGTTGCAAGCAAAAAGGCGGATATTGGCATTGCCATCATCAGTGAAGATGGCAAGGATACATTTCATGTCAATGGCAATAAAGAATATGTCATGATGAGTGTGGTTAAATTTCCCCAGGCATTGTGCATTTTAAGTTTAGCCGAAAGCAACCCCGACATGCTCAAACAAACAGTTTACTTTGACAGTATGGAACTTAAACGAGACACTTGGAGTCCACTAGGAGATCAACTTCACCGCCTTGGCGATTATACCACCACACTAATGGCTTGTTTCCCCTATTCCGTAGGCTCTAGCGACAATATCGTTTGCGACAAATTGTATGACTTTGCCTCAATGGACCAAGTGACTAAATTTGTACACAACAACGGTGATGAGCATTTTGGCATTGGATTTAAATACAAAGACATGAAGAAAGAAAGTTTGAACAAGAACTTTTCATCGGCTATGTGCATGGCCAAATTGTTATACAAATTTGATCACAACCAAATACTGAAAACCGGCTTGAAAGACAGTTTATGGAACATCATGGCAGGCACTTCTACAGGACAAAACCGATTAAAAGCCGGGCTGCCACAAGATGCCATCATTGCGCATAAAACAGGTACCTTCTTCGATGACAGCACTTTCATAGAAGCATTCAATGATGTAGGAATAGTAAAAATGAACAATGGCAAAAAATACTACATTGCTGTATTGGTAAACAATTCCAAAGAATTGGAAGATGGTACCAGTGCCATCCTTTCTGAAATCAATCGCATGACCTATGCTTATATGAGGGGCTTAGAGGAAAGGAAATAGGAACTAGGATTTAGGATATAGGGGTTTTCTGATATTAGCTTGCCATTTAGCAGAACTTAATAAAGTATAGTTTTTATTTTAGAATATTGCTTGTAAAAATAGAAACTAGGACTTAGGAATTTAGACTCTTTCTAAATTTCTGTCCATACATTTAATTGATATCAACAAAATCATAGAGAATCTGAAGCCACTGGATGGCCCGCAGTTAGAATCAGAAGGTGCAAATATATGGTTGTCTGTCGTTGACTTTTGAACGGTCTTTCATAATGAGCTATCTTGACAGCACATTGTAAAATACAATTTCCTCAATCACCCCCTACATCCTATATCCTGTATCCTAAATCATGAATTCGTTCAATACAAAACCACCTTGTATTTCAATGCCATTTTTTTTATGGAATCCTCTTCTACTCCGTGCAAATTCTTCCCTCCATGGCGATTCTCTGTTGTTACAACATGTACTCTGTATTGATACTCAGCAGCCAATTTGAAATAGGGTTCCATCTCCCATTCCAAACTGAAAACATTGTCTAAAAAAATTTTGCTTTCTCCTCTTTTCATTGCGGCTTCCACCTTGTCTTGACAAGCTTTATAGGCCAAATGATTGTCTTTGAAATTGAAAATGTAATGCCCATTTTCATCCACAAAATAATCATCAATGGCACACACCTGATACTGCCCATTTTCACTCAACAATGTCGCCAAACTGCTTTTTCCGCTGCCGGGCAAGCCTCTGATAATGATCAAAGCATTTGGTTTTTCCATCAGTCTTCAATTCTAACTTTGCGAATACGCGCTAAGAAGAATGCGCCCACTAAAAAGAATATGATCAGAGCCAATACCGAATACCTCATACTTACCTCTCCATTGAGGTTTCTGGCCATGTGCTCTATAAAACCAAAAAAGAATGTCCCTATTGCAATGGCCACTTTTTCCGAAAATTCGTAAAAACTGAAATAAGAGGCATTGTCTACTGAATCTTGAGGAATCATTTTAGCATAAGTGCTGCGGGCCAAACTTTGAGTACCTCCCATGATAGATCCGACTAGCGCAGCCAAAGCATAGAAGGCTCCATGTTCATAAACAAAATATGCAGATAAACAAACAAATATCCAAATGATAGTTAATATCAGCAGCGTATTTAAGTTACCAATACGCTTAGAAATAAATGAAAACAGATATGCTCCTGCCACAGCAATCAATTGTATCAATAAAATTGTGATGATGAGTTTGTCATCCGGCATATTCAATTCCTTGTCGGCAAACGATGCAGCCACATACATAACGGTTTGTACCCCCATACTGAAAAAGAAAAATGCTGTCAGGTACTTTTTCATCAAACCGGATTGTTTAATGGCCCCAAACACTTTCATTAACTCTTTATAACCTTTGGTTATGGAAATCTTGGATTTTGCTTTTCTATTGGAAGGCAGGTAGTAGAATGGAATCAAAGAAAACAACAACCACCATATACCAACTGTCACAAAAGACAAACGACTGGCATCACCTCTTGCTTCACTTTCAGCGATACTTAAGGCTTTAACCGGATCTATGTATTCATTGTAATCCAAGACCCTCAAAACCCTGGCATTCATATCAAAGATCAACTCTGGTTTCGATATGACCAATAGATTTAAAATTAGCAACAAAACCCCTCCAATGTATCCCAATGAAAAACCTTTTGCACTTAGTCTATCATAATGTTCTTCGGTGGCTATTTCTGGTAAATAAGCATTATAAAAAACAATACTTCCCGCATATCCGATG
>DASWYG010000152.1:0-5159 GCA_036405075.1 Bacteroidia bacterium
CAACCCGGGAGCAAATCTGTTTACACCCATGACATTGGCATTGACAGATGTTCAGTACTTCAATTCGGACATAGCAGAAATAGAAGCCAAAACAGGTACTTATCCTTCCGGTACTTACCGCATCTGTCTATGGACCGAATGCGCTCAACCGGATTGCAATGGTGCCGGTCAGAACGCAGGCAGTATAGAAATGCCGGTTTGCATTCAGGTAAATGTGGAGAACCCAACACCTCTGGTATTGGCTTTTCCAACAGACAAATCAGAAATAGACGAAACCCGTCCTACCTATACCTGGATACCACCGGCACCAATAGCCGGCATAGGAGGGTTGAACTACACCATGACCTTGGTAGAAATGATGGATGGACAATCCAAATCGGATGCCTTGGCCATGAACCGTCCCATCATCGACATGCAGGGCATCAATGCCTCAACCATGATGCATCCCACCGACTTCCCCGAACTTGAAGCCGGTAAAACTTATGCCTGGCAGGTACAAGCCTATGTAGGCAACACCTTTGTGGCCAAGAGCGAGCAATGGCAGTTTAAGGTGAAAAAGGATACAGCAAAAAAAGTTGGGAAAACCATTTTGACTTTTAAAACAGATTACAATGTGAATCCATATTATGTCAAGCAAAGTGACTCTTTGTTGTTGGTTTTTGAGCAAAGCTATCAATATGGCAAGAAGGCGGATTGGAAGATCAAATTGACAGATGAATATTCAAATAAGGACATATCAATTGATTTGAATGTGTTGAGCGATTTCTTTTCAGGCCGAGATGGCATCATGTTGTCTCCATTGCATGGTTATAAGATCGAAATGAACAAGGTTTACCGAATGGAGTTGAGGAATTTAAAAGGAGAAGTTTTTTACATCAGAATCATATTCAATAGCTAAAATCAATGTTTAACACCATAAGAAATTCGAGAATTAGCAAGGGCTTTTCGCTCTTGATGTCGTTGTTGATCCTGCAACCCTATTTCAGTGATCCGGTATTGTATGCCAATGGGGGAGGGCCGGTGCAGCCTGAATACGCATCTTATACTGCAGTAGGGAATACAGATTTTGTAGATCCATTTTCAGGCAATGTGCAATACAATGTGCCTTTGTTTGAGATAGGCGGGTTTCCCATTACCATGAGTTACTCAGGAGACATTAATCCTCAGCAAGATGCAGGATGGGTAGGTTTGGGCTGGAGTTTGAACCTTGGCTCAGTAAACAGAGCATTGAGAGGTGTGCCGGATGATTTTGATGGAGATGAAGTCTTGGTCGAGAGAAACAACAAGCCCGCCATCAATGCCAAAGTGGTGTTCAATGACTTGAAATCTGAAACTTTTGGATTGCAAGAATCTCAAAGGGCTGATTTGGAAAAATATAAGTTAGGTAGTCAATACCTTCAAAAGAATTTTTCATTGTTGTGGGACAACAATACTGGAATTGGAATTGGGGTTGGAGCAAGTTGGGAGAAAAATGTTTCAGAAAGGGAGAAAATGTTAGTGCTTGATTCGCAGGTAACAGTTGACCCTAAAATAATGGTAGCATTAATCAAAACCTATTCATTTAAATTTTTGGATACACAATTATCGAAGAGTTATGCTCCTCAAATGCAAATTGATTATGATTCAAAATCAAGGACTAGCGTTCAAGCACCATTCGGTAAAGAAGTAAAAAAAATGGGTCTCTTAATAAATGGGAGTTTGTCGTTTAACTCTCGTTCATCTCAGTTTGACATAGGTTTCATGACTGGATTTCCTAATACTAATTTGAATTGCGCCTATAGTCCGAATTTTTATAGGTATTATCCAATGCGAGTGCCATCACCTGATACAAGAACAAGAACATATACTTTGGCATTGGATTTTTCCAGAGGGATTTCAATATCTAAGAAAAGGAAGTATTCTGGTATCATTTCAGTAACCGAGGAGCACATCATTGATAAATCTGTCAACAAAAAGGCTTATGGTTATTTCAATATGAAAGACAATAATTATGACAAGGGTAGTGTCTTGGATCAGGAAGAATTGCCAAACAGCATAGATTCTAAAACGGAGAAATATTCCCGACAATTGAGCCCTGCAACCAAAACTTACGATGTGTTCAATTTTTCTGCTCCCGGCATAGGCGGCAGTTTCAGAGCCCATCACAACAGTGTATTCATGTTATCGCCAACCACAGTCGAGGTTAGGCCCTATGTCAATAACCTCAAGTTAAAAGGAGAGTTTGGAAAGTCAGCAACATCAACCGAATTGGGTATTGATGTTGGAATTGGTGTCAACAGCGAAAAGTATGGCGCTATTCCCGAAAAGAACAATCCTTTGAGTAAAAACCTCAAATACAAAAGTGAAACTGTGAATCAGGATTTCGAACCAATGACCTTTCGCAACGATTATGAGTTCATAGAAAATGATTTGGGGTATTACAATCAATTTGGAAGTACCAGAGTGATGAGTGCCAAGATTAAAAACAAATTGGGACAATTTGATAACAGTTTCATCAACATAGATAAGCAATCAGTGGTGAGCATCAACGACAAGATCGTTAAAAACAACAGAGATGCCAGACAACAAGTGATCACTTGTAACAAGGCCGCTGTAGCTGCTAAAAACTCTTTGTTCAAAACCATTGACAATTATTGGTTCGAAACCAATGGAAAACCTTCTTTGGGTGCAAGTAATCAATTGGTAAAGACCAGTATACAAAGAACTTATTTACACAGAAAGGCACATCACTTGTCAGAGGTGGTGGTGACTCAACCTGATGGGTCCAGATATTTTTTTAGCACACCGGTGTATTCAAAATCTCAAAAAGAGGTAAGTTTCGATGCTTCATCATTGAACAAAGCCGATATCAATTATGTTTCAGGTTTGGCTAAATACGCTTCTTCTGATTTAAAGAAAACAGATAAAGGAACAAATGCTAGGTTTTATGAATCTACCACAACACCGGCTTATGCCAGTACCTTTTTGTTGAATGGCATTATTTCAAGTGATTATGTGGATGTAGATGACAATGGCCCAAGTGAGAATGATCTGGGCAATTATGTGAAGATCAATTACTCCATGCACCGATCCGATTACAGCAACAACAATGGTGGCGACAATTCATTCTACAAATGGCGTTCACCTATGGAAAAGGACCGCGCCCATATCAGTCCGGGGTTTAAATCTGATATTTTAGATGATAAAGCTTATTACTCTTATGGAGAAAAAGAACTGTGGTACGCACACAGCATAGAGACCAAAGATGAAATCGCATTTTTTTATCTGAGACCACGTTTGGATGGTTGGGAAGTAAAAGATGAATTGGGAGGAGTCAATCAAAATGGCATCACACAATTGTACATCCAACAAATTGTATTGTTCACCAAAAAAGAGTTTTACAAAAATGGTTTAAATGGTGTTCCTTTAAAAACCATCAATTTCGATTATTCTTATGACCTGTGTAAAAACTATGTTGGATTCGATAATCCTGCAAGTTTGTCGACTCCACATCCTTTGAACGCTTCAACAACAAAAGAGCCTGCAAAAGGAAAATTGACGCTTCATAAAATATGGTTCACTTATGGAAAAATGGCAGTGAATACTGCAGCCCCTTATGTGTTTGAGTATGGTACGAATAATCCGGATTATACCTCCAGAAGTGTCGATAGATGGGGGACTTATATGCCTCAAAATACATTTCAAGCGGGAGGAGCGGTCAATGATCCTGCCACGACAACAACAGCGGATCGATCCTATACCCCTCAGGACAATAAATCCAATGCCAATCTTTGGGCTTCTGCATGGATGTTGAAAGACATTACGATGCCTACAGGAGGGAAAGTTCATTTTGAATTTGAAGCAGATGATTATGCCTATGTACAAGACAAAAAAGCGCAAAGGATGTGCAACATCGTGGGATGGAACAATGAGGGAAAATTGGCAGGAGCTGTTAACGATCTTTACAAAGCAAGAGTTGATGGATTTAAAAACTATTATGTCATTTTCAAAAAACCACTGAATGTTTCAGCTGATTTGTATTATAAGCCTGGACAATTGGTGTATTACAGCATGAATGTGAAGATGAATGCCAGAAATGAGAATTCATTTGAACAAGTGTCAGGATTTTTTGAAGTGGAGTACATTGGCGATGCCAGTGACAATTCTGAATATGCCTATATAAAGGTAAAACCTGAAAGGGCGGTGTTTGTCAATGCTCATCCTGTTACTCGTATGGCATTACAATATGGAATGGTCAATGTACCTTTCAATTTGTACCCAGGCAGTGATTTAAGGCGATCTGAGTTCAAACCCAGAGCAATTGCAGACATGATATTTGGTGTGATACCTGATGCTGTCAGTATGTTGGTGGGTAAGTACACCTATTTCGAAAACATTGGTCATTGTCAGGTAATCAATCCTGCAAAAAGTTTTATTCGATTACCTGAATTGGATGGTTTTAAATACGGAGGAGGACATAGAGTGAAATCTGTGACCTTGAATGACAATTGGAGCAAAATGACAGAGCTTCAGGAAGCTTCTTCAGAGTATACATTAAAATACGCCTACACCACCGAAGATGAGAACAAGGCCACTATCAGTAGCGGAGTGGCAAGTTATGAACCTGGGGTAGGAGCAGATGAGAACCCATTTAAACTGCCATTAAATGCAGAAGCCATTGAAAACATTAAATTCAAAAGATTCAAGCCAGTCTTGTCTTATGAAATTGGACCGGTAGGTGAAGAGTTTTTTGGTGCTCCGAGTGTTGGCTATTCAAAAGTGAAAACTCAGGTGGAATACCCAAACTCTTCCATTGTCAGACACAAGGCTGGTTATACCATCAAAGAATTTTACACCGCCAAGGATTACCCCACTTTCACGGAAACTACCCCTGTGCAATTGAAGAAAATGAAATTGGGGACACCAAATTTGGGAGGCAAATTTACAGATACCACAGGCCAGAGTAAGATTGTTGAAAATGCGGAAACAAACTCAAAAAAGCAAAGGACTACCAAATTAAGTTTGGATGTTTCGGCTTCATTTGTTTATCACACAGCCTCACAAGGTATCACGGTTGAAACCAATGACATGCACGGTAAACTCAAAGCTGAATGGAGTTATTCAGAAGATGGTAAGGAGCCATTGTCCGGAACCAAATACTATTATAAAAACAGAGCAAA
>DASWYG010000153.1:0-2256 GCA_036405075.1 Bacteroidia bacterium
GATTTTGCTTACAGAAACTCAGGCAGAAAATGAGAGTCAATCCAATTAACGATGCCGAAAGCTTCCATTTCATTTATTAAGCTTCAGAGGTTTGAATGGCCAAAATACCACCCAATAAACTGCGAACATTGTTGAAACCATTTTTCACCAAAAAAGCTTTAGCGGCAGCACTTCTGGCTCCACTTCTGCAATGAATAACGATTTCCTCATTCATCCAATCTTCGAGATCATCAATTTTAGATTGCAAATCACCGAGTGGAATGAGCATTGCGCCTATATTGTATTCTTCATATTCATAAGGCTCTCTGACATCAATGATGTGAATTGATTCGCCATTTGCCATTCTTTGCTTTAATTCTTGTGCTGTGATATCGTTCATTACCATTAATTCTTAATGTATTTTACTCGGTACAAATTTCCGAATTCATCTGACATTTCCAAAATATAGATACCAGAGGTCAGCGCACTGATATCGATGTTGTTAATGTTTTCTGATTGTATGTTTAAATTCAATTTTCCCAATAAATCGAATACTCTTACAGAGAGAATAGCTTTATCAGTGGATATTGATAAGGATTGTGAAGAACCTGATGGATTCGGATAAATAGAGATCGGATCAGAATTTCGACTTAACTCATTTACTGATGTACCATTGTTTTTAGGTACTGCTGCACCTACTATTGGTCGCATCATGACAGCACCGCTGATGTTTGCATTAACTGATTCCCAATAACCATTCAAGTTGTAAAACAAGTTGGTGTTTTTACCTCCGGTTTGACCAATCTTATAATTGTTGTCATATCCAACATTAAGGATATAGTTTGAGGTTTGCATCCAACCGATATAAAAATCTCCCACCGGTAATACTACTGCGGTATCAAAAACAAAATCCACGAAACCATTGATAGAGTCAGCATACAAAGTTGAAGGTATTTCAACTTTTCTGGCAATTACATCGTTTTTGGTATTGTTTGCGGGAGGTTCGCTCAATCGACTCCAAACCATCAAATAGAAAGGGCGGTTGCTGACATCAGTTACAGAGCGATTAAAGAAGACTTTGATCCCTCTGAGTGTATCCGGTTTGTATGAATAGAATTTTATGGCTGCATAACCGGGGCCGCTAGGCAATGATCCATAATCTAACCCGTAGCCACCCTCTGCAGAACCGTCGTCATAGGCAAAATAATTTTTAAATCTAATGGTTCTGGTCAATTCATTATTTGGCCCTAAAGTACTGTAATTACCGGCAGTAAAATCATCCGATTGAGGGGCTATTTTGTAATTGATTTTAATGATTGGTTCTTTACCGCTCAACGTATCTAATTGCAATTGATTGAAGAGTTCGTTGGCTTCTCCGGCAGCAGGCACGTTTCTTCCGGATGAACCTGATGGATAGTCAAAGATCAATTGATTGTACATATTCCTGACTTGGAAAGTATAATCCAGATTCACTTTATCTGCATAGTAATTGTTCTTAACAAACACTTTGTGACCACCGGCAGTATGATACACCGGATTGGCTTTAAAATGATCATAAGGCATGTTTTCGAACCACAAAAGTGGACTTTGAGTACCTATTATGGCAACATCATGAATGACTGTATCGAACATATTGCGATCGGCATCCATTCTGATGTAATCCAGATGCCATTGGTTCATGTTACCTGTGGATTTGGAGTAATTGATAAAACGAAATTGAAAACCATTAAACAGGTACTTTTCATCTTTGATACCGACTAGAATTTGTTTGAAAGGTTTCAAAGCGGTGCCTGGCGTTTTCCATACGGTCTGCCAAAACCCATTTTTATCTTTAAATTTCAAGACCAATGAATCAGAATTATCAAGCGCATCACCTAAACCTTGAGTTTGATAAAAGAAGCTGAGGTAAATAGAATCTGCAAGCGTATAATCAATTGTTGTAGATAAAGAGATATAATCTTTTAGATTGATGGCTCTGGTGGTCAATGAATCGCAGTGATTGTGAGTAAGACCGCTCAAATTTTGATAAGGTCTGCCTTTAGGATCTAAATTGTCAAGAGTAGCAACACCAAATGAAGGTGGAGAAACTGCAAAATGCCTATTGACATAGGCTTGTTTATCTATCCAAATCTTAATATCCGGGTACTTTTCGGTGGTAATGAATTCGTCCATAAATGGAAGAATGAGTGTATCACCCAGTTGGCGTTTGGTAATTTTATCTCCACCATTTCTCAAATTTGCATTTGAATTCAGGGGTGTGATGATAGGACCTTGAGA
>DASWYG010000154.1:0-2310 GCA_036405075.1 Bacteroidia bacterium
TCCCCATAAAATCAAGTACATTAAAGTTCCACGCAATCGAATAAAAGGTGGCGTATTTAGTCTGTATTCACAAGATGGAACTGATTATTTAATTGATGCGTTAACCATTTACAATATGAATTCCTGCAAGGTGACACAACAATATATTACCGGAGAATTCATTCAAACAGAAATCAATGGTCGAGATGCAGGTCTATGCTGCGGCAATGGCATAAAAAGAGCATTCCATTTTAAAATCTCAAGTGATTCTATCGTTCGCTTGAATTCACTTCCAATATCATGTTACCCTATCAATACTTCTGCTACACCCATTATTCAAGATTTACGAAACGAGCTTTATTTGATAAAAAATGACAAACTCATTAAAATGACTCACCTTCGCATTCCAAATATCAGATACACTCGGATTTTTCAAGATTTAGAGAATAACTGGTGGTTTTGCACAAAAAACAATGGTGTCTATTTGTGGACTTATGGTGCTGCAACCATACTTTCGCCAGAAGATGAAATCAGCACATTGAATATATCTAAAGACCAGAAGATGATCATTGCAGGTCTTGAAAACAAAAGAATACTATTACTTAAAAATCTAAAAAAGCCCAGTTATCATTCACTGCCTGCAAAAAACCATATCCTGACGAGAATCACTAGTCTATTACCTGAAAAAGGGCGCGTTTATATCGGTGGTGATTTTCAACTTGGTTTTTTTGATATTAAAAAGTCAAGATTTAAAGAATTGAAATCTAAAGAATTCAGATCTCTATTGACTTTTATAAAAGACCTTGAATTTGATAGTGAAGGAAAAATCCTAATAGGCGCTACATCTGGTGCTGGAATTTATGATCTTATCAAAAAAAAAATTACCGATTCTATTTGGAACATAAGAACAACAGCTGTTTATCAAGTAAAAGGAAAAGGCATTTATCTGGGAACAATCAATGGACTTTATTTTCGAAAAGAAGGAGAAGTTAATGTTAATCGATATGTATCAAATCAATTACTCAATAATGCGCGAATAACTGATATCAGAGCAGACAACAAAAACAGATTATGGATAGGAACGGCTCAATATGGCGTTTTTATTGTCGTTGAAAACAAAATTCTTCACCTCGATGACGATATATCGAAAGAGGCGTATTTAAGCTCATATTATGTTAAACAAATCTATTTTGACAACAAAAACAGAACATGGATATGCACCGAAAACGGACTGAATAAAATTGAATTATCAAATCAAAATAAATTCAAAGTTGAACATATCAACGTAGTATCAGGTTTGGCAAACAATAATGTCAACGCATGTACCGTGTTAAATGACACCTTATACTTGGCAACACTTCAAGGTGTAAGTAGATTAATATATGAACCATCGGTAGCAAAAGAAACACCTAAACTTGAAATTACCCAAACTTATGTAAACAACAATATAGCTGAATTAACTAATGGTATTAGATTAAAATTCAACAAAAACAGCATAAGTATTGAGTTTACAGCAATTGCTTTCCAAAGTCCACAAGATATTGAATACCACTATCGTCTCTTCGGAGCATCTGAAACATGGACAATTACTAAAAATAAACGAGTTGATCTGCTCTCTTTAAAACCAGGTGATTACAAATTCGAGATTTACGCAAGAAATACAACAACTCTCAAAAAAAGCAACATCCAGTCATTGACATTCACTGTTTTGCAACCTTGGTACAGTACATGGTGGTTCTGCCTTCTTTGTTTTACTCTCATTGTCTCTCTTGTGTATTTACTGATTAAAAGGAGAATCAATACGGTCAAGAAACGTTCAGCAGAATTAAACAAAATCAATAAAACATTTGCAGAACTTGAAATGCAAGCCCTTAGGGCACAAATGAATCCTCATTTCATATTTAATGCAATGACTGCCATACAACATTATTTTGTATCCAATGATGAGATTAAAGCAAATGCTTACATGTCCCGTTTTGCTCAACTCATCAGACGAATGTTGGACTATTCAAGTAACAATTTTATTCCGCTTAACGAAGAAATAGACTTACTTAAAAACTATCTGGATCTTGAAGCTATGCGCTTTGATCATAAAATAAGCTACACAATTGGAACAGATGAAGAGTTAAATCCATCTGAGTATAAGCTCCCATCACTTATGCTACAACCGATTATAGAAAATGCCGTAAACCATGGATTGCGAATGGCAGGAATGGCAGGAGAAATAAAATTAAACTTTGAATTAAAAGACAACTTTCTATTATGCAACATTACTGATAATGGGGTCGGAATAAAATATGCCATTTCGCATAAAAATCAACAACTTCATCA
>DASWYG010000155.1:0-4201 GCA_036405075.1 Bacteroidia bacterium
AGAGATTCAATTTCCCTTTTATTTAAATTATTCAATAACAAAACATTATGCCCGAAATTTTCGAAAAAATATTCATTAACAACAAAAAATGGGTTCAAGAGAAACTTGAACAAGATCCCAATTACTTTATAGATTTAGCAAAAGGTCAAAATCCTCCTATTTTATGGATAGGTTGTTCAGACAGCAGAGTACCTGCCAATGAAATAACCGGCACCAAACCTGGGGAGATATTTGTACATAGAAATATAGCCAATATGGTGATTCATACCGATATGAACATGCTCAGTGTACTGGATTATGCAGTGAATGCGTTAAAAGTGCGACATGTAATTGTATGTGGTCATTATGGATGCGGAGGTGTACACGCAGCTTACGATAATCTGGAAGTTGGTATCATTGACAATTGGCTCAGACACATTAAAGATGTATACAGATTTCATCAAATCGAATTGGATAAGATTCAAGATCGCAAAGAGAAGTTAGACAGATTTGTAGAAGTAAATGTAGAAGAACAGGTTTTTGATCTGGCTAAAACATCCATCATTCAAAATGCCTGGAAGAACGGTCAGGATTTGTATTTACACGGTTTGGTTTACGATTTGTCCAATGGTTTGTTAAAAGATCTGGAGGTGAATATCTCTTCAGATACAGACATGAATCAGATACACAAATTTAAGAACATTCATTCCATTTAACTTGATGAAGAAGTCATTTTTCAAGGACATTAAAAGTGATGTTCCCGCGGGCTTGGTTGTGTTTTTTGTTGCACTTCCATTGTGCTTGGCGATTGCACAAGTATCTACCGGAAAAACAGAATTTTTATTTTCTGGAATCATTGCCGGAATTATTGGCGGAATAGTGGTTGGTTTTTTAAGCGGGTCCTCTTTAGGTGTTTCCGGACCGGCGGCCGGCTTAGTAGTGATAGTCAGCGACGGGATGAACAAACTTGGCACAATGGCTGATGGCTCTTATGACCCTATGCATGGATTCAAAGGATTGCTTTTGGCTATTTGCATAGCAGGATTAATACAATTGATAGCCGGTTTTTTAAAAGCAGGTATCATTGGCAATTATTTCCCCTCTTCAGTAATTAAGGGGATGCTGGCTGCAATCGGTATAACCATTATTTTAAAAGAACTTCCGCATGCATTGGGATATGACAAGGATTATTTAGGTGACATGTCATTCGATCAGCCGGATGGTCACAATACATTTACAGAAATCTATTATGCATTGATTTACAATTCTCCGGCAGCTATTGTCATTTCTATACTTTCTGTAATTCTGCTGATGGTATCAGAACACAAAAAAGTCAAGAATTGGGCCATATTTAAATATTTCCCAGCGGCATTGTTTGTCGTAATAGCCGGCGTACTGTTCAATTTGTATGGCAGTAAAGCCTTTAATGTTCCGGCACTTGATGGAGAACATTTGGTACAATTGCCAGTTGCTGGGGGGATCAGCGAGTTCTTTAGCTTTTTTACACTTCCTGACTTTACTCGCATTTCAGATCCAAGAATTTGGTCCATTGGCCTTTCAATCGCTATGGTAGCCAGCATAGAAACACTGTTATCTTTAGAAGCGACTGATAAACTTGATCCATTGAAAAGAAGCAGTTCGGGCAACAAGGAATTAAAGGCACAAGGCGTTGGTAATCTCTTATCCGGATTGGTGGGTGGATTGCCAATAACACAGGTCATTGTTAGAAGTTCAGCCAATATCAATTCAGGTGGTAAATCCAAATTATCTACCATCATTCATGGGGCAGTATTATTGATTGCAGTAATTTTCATTCCGGCTTATTTAAACTATATTCCATTGGCAACACTTGCTGCGATTTTGTTGTTAATTGGTTACAAATTGGCCAAGGTTTCATTGTTCAAGTCGATGTATAAACTAGGCCCTTCACAGTTTATCCCATTTGTGGTGACCATTGTTGCCATTTTGGCTACAGACTTGTTAAAAGGCATTGCTGTTGGTATGTTGATTGCATTTTTCATCATCATCAGAGAGAACTATCGCAATACTTTTAAATTGTTAAAAGATGACAAAGACAGCAGTTCGGCCTATAGGATGGAGTTATCGGATATGGTCACTTTCATCAACAAGGGCATATTGCTTGAAGCGTTTAATTCATATCCGGACGGTGCATACTTGATCATCGATGGTTCAAAAACCAGGCATTTTGATCATGATGTTTTAGAGGTGATACATGAATTTGCAGAGCATAAAGCAGCTTTAAGGAACATTCAAGTCACATTAATTGATATACCCAAATTAGAGTCTGTTGCACCAGCTCATTGAGCCGGATTCTTTTTGATTAAAATCATTCATTAGAAACAATGAATTACCGATAGAAGTGTGCAAATAAACTGCACCATAAGTTTTAACATTTTAACCTGAATAGATCGTCAATCAAAACTTTATATTTTGATGTATATCAGACATTTAAGTCATTAAAAAAGCTGCATTTTTGCATTATTGAGAAGACAAAAAAAAATACTACATTTGCAAGCCTTATATCAAACGCATGTCAAGTCCTAAATTCCACAGCCTGAGAGTAAAACAAATTAAAAAAGAAACCAGTGATTCGGTTTCCATTTCTTTTGATGTTCCTGTTGAACTGAAATCAGACTATACATATACTCAAGGTCAATACATTACAATTCGCAAGAACTTTAATGGTGAAGAAATTCGTCGATCATATTCATTATGCAGCAGTCCTTTAGATGGTGATTTAAGGGTTGGGATAAAAACAGTTGAAAATGGTTTGTTTTCAAATTATGCCAATCATGAATTAAAGGAAGGCGATCAATTGGAAGTGATGACCCCTATGGGTATGTTTTATACCGAATTGAATCCTGCTCAAAATAAAAACTATTTGGCATTTGCAGCAGGAAGTGGAATTACACCCATCATGAGCATCATTAAGACCACTTTGGCTGTTGAACCTAATAGTACATTCACTTTGGTTTATGGGAACAAAACAACAGGTTCCATTATGTTTTTAGAAGAAATAGAAGCTTTAAAAAACATGTATTTAGACCGTATCACAGTGTTTCATCTGTTGAGTCGCGAATCTGTAGACGTACCCATTTTAAATGGTCGCATCAATAAAGACAAATGTGAAGAATTTTTTACAAAAAATCTGATCGACAGCAGCAAAATCAATGATGCATTTATCTGTGGACCAGAAGACATGATACATGGTGTAAAAGCCTGTCTGGAGTCAAAAGGTTTGAACAGCAAAAACATTCATTTTGAATTGTTCACCACCCCTACTCAAATTGCAAATGCGATCAGTCACAAATCTCATGTGCAAGCTGTAAGCGACAACAAGGCAAAATCTGCTGTATCTGTAAAAATAGATGGTATCACCTATCAATTGGAATTGCCTTATGATGGTGAAACCGTTTTGGATGCTGCATTAAAAACCGGTGCCGACCTTCCATTTGCGTGTAAAGGCGGAGTTTGTTGTACCTGCAGAGCAAAAGTTACCAAAGGGAGTGCCAGCATGGAAATGAATTTTTCATTGGAAGATGATGAAGTTGAAAAAGGTTATATCCTGACTTGTCAGGCACATCCTACCAGTGAAGAATTATTTGTAGATTTTGATATCAAATAACGACTTTCACTTATTTGATATGAAATAAAACTTAAAGCAAGGAGTAGACTCATAAATGTCCAGCAATTACAGGAAAAGAATTCTCAAACAAGTTGTCAATGCAGGCCGAAGGCTCAGCATGCCGTTTACCTATAACCAGGACAAGGCATACAGACAACAGATGCGGACATTAAAGAAACTGCTTCAGAAAGGTTCAGAAACAGAATTTGGCAAAAAATATGATTTCAAATCCATATTAGAATCCAAATCACTGTATAGAACTTACAAACAAAAGGTGCCATTGATGGATTACACCATTATGCATGAATGGTGGCAAAAGGCATACAACGGGGCCGAAAATATCACCTGGCCCGGTAAGATCGAATTTTTCGCATTGAGTTCGGGAACTTCTGAAGGTGCGAGCAAATACATTCCTGTGTCGCAAGACATGATCAAATCGATCACTAAGGCAAGTTTAAGACAGGTAATCAGTATTGCTAAAACCAATATCCCAAAAGATTTTTTAACCAAAGATTATTTGATGGTGAGTGGCAGCACAAGTTTATATTTCAATGATGAAGGAAAGACTTATGCCGG
>DASWYG010000156.1:0-8465 GCA_036405075.1 Bacteroidia bacterium
ACCACGTTTTAAATGCATTCTTCCAATTCTTCAGTGCATCAATGCTTGTTTGAGAATAGGGTGGATCAGGCGCTCCTGAACCGGCCCCGGATGATAACATTATCAGACTGTGTATGTGATTCTCTCTTTCTCTTCTGGCAATTTCATCTTCCATACCCAATATCGAATTCAAAAGATCAAATGCAGAATTGGTCTCATCTCCTCCTACACATCCTCTAGGGTTATATGCCCCCCAACTGCTTTCTCCTTCGGGCAATGGATGTGCTATCAAATACTCGTTGATCAATTCTTTCATGGTGTTACAATCTCTCAATTTGATGCAAGCTGGTCCAGAAGGCCATGGTCCGTCATCATCAACATCTTCACAAGCAAAAGACTTTGGTACCGTATAATTCTTGTTCAAAGCAAACCTATTCAAATTGGCTCTGCTGATTGGACTCCAGAAATTGTGCCCCAATGACCAAGAAGCAGTAATACCGTTGGCATCCTTTTCAAAGTCTGTTTTAATTATTTTATCGCAAAATTCCAGCAATTCCAAGGCATTGTCAGGATTGACACCTTTTTCTCGGTAAATGTATTCTTTAAATTCCAATCCGGTTCCGGTTTTACCTCCTGCTGCCAACCACTTATTGTTCAAGTCTTTCAACATGTTGCAAGCACAGGTATCCAAATAGTCGCGCTCGGTATCCGCCGAAGGTAATTCATCACAAGACTTATCATTAAAGCAAGGTGTGAACATATCAGGACCAACAGATGGGTAATTTGCATTTAACCAAGCCAATTGAGTTGAATTGAATTTGTCGCCTTCTTTGAATCCTATGGCTTCTGTTGCTCCTCCCGGAGGCTGCATGTTCCAAACACCGGCACAAAATTCTTTAAATGAACTGAAAGGCGTCATGCAACCCGGAAGTCCGCCATACAATGCGCCAAACAATTGAGAAGGAGAATTGGATGAAATTGGAGGGCCTTGTATCAACCTGTCCACAGTTAAAATCTTCTCGCACAAACAAGCAATATTTTCCGGCAATGTTGTAGCCGTCATCATACTTTCAACACCATCTGTATAGAATTGATTGCCTTCAAAAGCCATTCTATTGGATTCATAAGGTGAATTAGGTCTTTTCACAAATGGATTTTTCACTTCCGGCCATAGGGCATTGTTAGGCAAATTCAATCCATCATTACTGCCCATCAATTGGAAGGTATCTTGGCCAATTTCAGGGAATACAAAATTCTCAAAAGAAATGACCCTATCCAATCCAATCTGTGACCAAGGACCTACCCAAGAGCTGTAACCAAATGAATCCACACATTGTAGGGCAAAATTGTGATACTCCGCGAAAGTTAAATTGAATTTCAATTTTCTATTGAGCCAGGTCGTCAACAATTTTTGATACAAGACAGAATCAGCTTCGAATTCAGGTTTATAGAAAGTTAAAAAAGCTCTTACAGGTTCTTGCAGGTCATCGCAAGTGATGCAATTTTGACATTTCAAATCATTGTCCAAACTCAAAGTCGACAAAGCTTCATATTTCAAGGGTGGTAATTTATCACAAGCGCAATTGTCCAATTTGACATTGCCGGTATCCACTTCCGGACATCTTTTACTGGCCGGCACTTCTTTGTTTTGGTTGCAGGCACAAGTATCTGCATCGGGATTGTCGTAAGCCAAATAATCATGGCCATATTCACCCGGAAAATCAATCAACAGATCATCACAAACTCCTTTTACGAACCAATTGGTTCCGAGATGTAGTTTCAGCACATCGGCCAGATCTTTATTTGGATAGTCAGTTGCGTCTGCATTGGGACTTCTGGTCACCGATCCATAAGGATTATCGAGATCACAACCGCTGATACAAAGATTTTTCAAGTCCTCTTTTAAAGCAGCTTTTTGTGTGCTGTTCAATGCAATGATGGAAGGACAATTTGCCAATTTCAACAACCAGGCATCCGCATTGGTTTCACAGCGATTAGCGCAGTAAGAGCCTATTTGTTCATCTATTTTATTGGCCACATCAACAGGATTACATCCAGTTTCGCCTCCCCAAAGTTCTTCGTTTGCATAATCTGGGTCACTGTTATTCTCCCAGCTCAGTTCCGAAATGGAATTGATCATGAAACGTTTTACTCTGATACCACCCACAGTACTTGCACAAGTTGTTTGAAAAGATACGCATGAATCGTTGTAATATTTGTTCAACCATTCTCTTTTTTGTTGCAGGTAATGGGCTCTCAACAATGGCCAAAACACATTGTCGACACAGGTATCCACTGCGTTCAATCCATAACCGGTCCTTTCTCTTTCAAACAATTGCCAAAATGATTTTTTCTTTGTTGCATCGCAATTCAATTTGATCTCTCTGAGATTGGTTTTAAGGGTATTGGTATTCAAGAAGGAGTAACCAAGTACAGGGTCTCTCAAAGGAGAAGATTGTTCATAAGAACTGTAATTGATGGTCTTCACATTGCCATAGATCAAAATGGTATCAGCACTTGTATAGGACATGTTGAGCGGATTGTAAAATCCAAGTTTAATGGCCTCAGCTGCCGTTGAGGTTTTCAGCAACAAATTGTCGTACAAATAACTTTCATTGATCTTTCTGCAATTTTTGTAATAGCAATATTCGGGGTGATAGTATACGAGAGACTTAGCCCATGAAGCTTCATAGTATTTGATGTAATCACCATAATGTTTGAGCTGATGAGGTCTTGCATATTTTTTATCTCCGATGGTTACATACACATAAGCTTCTGGCACACCATTCTTTACTTCTATCAGTGCCTCCGTTCCTTCATCATTGAGATACAAATACCTCAACGATGTGGTTAAATTCATATTCAAAGGCTGCCTCCAAATAGCTGAATCATAACTATAGCCGGAAACACCTGTAACAGAATTGCACCACCATTTAGGATTGATGGATTGAAAGATGCTGCCTTCATCTATTTTAGGACTTCCATTTGCTTTCGCCGAATCATTGCCATCCCATCCCGGTACAACGTATTTAGCATATTGACCGCCGGGCGTCAAGTCTTGAATCATTGCATCGTACAACAGATCGCATGGGGTTTTGTCCATACAAATATCAGAGCACATATTTTTCATTTGTTCATAAGCTTCTTTAGCGGCCCATAAAGATTCGTAATTGGCCGTGTCGATCTCATGACTCAAACAATAGTCAACTATACTGTCTACTTCATGGTACAACTTCAATTGCTCCGTTCTACATTGCTCGCAACCCATGTCGCAATCGAGGTTCATGTTTTCTTTTTCTTCCGCTAAAAAGTCATCAAATGTTTTCAAACATTTAACACTGTCCATCCACATTTTCTTATAAGCTGTTCTTTTGGCCTCATCAATTTTAAGCACTTTGGTGAGCACATATTCCCCGGGATCCAACACCAAAGTAATGGGATTGGGTTCTATGCTGAACTTTTGAACCTGACTGCATTGACCTTTAGAAGGTAACGGACTTCCTACTGACAATCCATTGGGCGTTCCTTCCGGGAACAATTCCTTTCCCAATGTATTTTTCAAACTCATAGAGAGTGTGTATCCACAACTGAAACACAAACTTGAATCACAGGGAACATTGAACTTAGGTATTTCATAATTGTAGTAAAACCTCCAGGTGTCTCTGGCGGCCACTAAAAAATGTTGGTTGATGATCTTTTCCCCACTGGCTTTGTCTTCAATTGTATTGGGTATTCTGAAAAAATAACTCAAAGAATGTGAAGACGATTCCAATGCATCCAACCTGCTGGTATCAGGTGTACCTGCCAATGCGGTTGCAACCGTTTTACCATAAGGATCTATGTATGAAACCGACAATTGACCATTCTGATCCCGAGTCAAGGTCTTTTTGTATTTGTGAGCATAACCAATCTCACTGCCAAACAACACATCCAGTTCCGCTTGAAATGGTGTGGCATCCCACACAAATACTTCATGTCCACCTTGTAAAGCGTTGCTTTGATCATAGGCTTTCAACTGAAGGGTTTTACCTATACCTCCAACTCTTATTTGTCTGCCGGTAGGATCTTTGGTGAACTCAACTTGTGCAAATGGATAACCCTCAGCATCCGGCACAAACGAATACATTTGTTTCTCTGCTTGTGTGAGATTACTCTGCCCATTGATCCATGAACTCAAAGAAGATGAATAATATTTAGCTGCACCTGAAGTGTTCTTCATTTTATTCACGACAATTTCATCGGAACTTGCTTTATTGAAATCAAAATCAGAATAGTTGTAGACACTACTGCTTGATTGACTCAAGGTGTAGCCATTTCTATAAGAGAAACCATTGTAATCCATGGCAATGCTAGGTATCACTTTTATTGCCTCTCTTCCAAGATAATCGAATATGGATTGTTGTACGGCATACTTTTTATATGCCATGCTGTAGCTGATGCTCATTCGATTTCTTAGAGTTCCATCAAAATAGGAGATGGTGCTGGAAATTCTTCCACCTTCGGCAAATACAATGTTCGTCATGCTGTTCTTACTTTCATAAGAAGACAAGCTTGGAGTAGTAATGGCTAAAGTCCTGTAAGCTCTTTTTGCAGATACTTCAGTACTCAGATTCAAGGTTCCAGATTCCGTTCTTGACCACAAGCCTTGTAACCATTCGTTGGTAGACTTATAATTTTTTCCAACCGGTCGCACCCTGAATAGGATGTAGCCATCGGGAAACAAATTGGGAATCTCATAAGAAGAGATCTGGCCTTCGAGAAACACTCGAGTCGCATCGTTTCTAAAATCGTATGTATAACTACTCGGAGTAATTTGTGAAGGACCATAAACATAAGTACCTGTGCCTGCAACTGCGCCAATGGTGCTGTAATTAACAAAAGTGTATTCGAGTTCAACTGCTTCTACCCATGAAGGTAAGGTGGCCCAGCTCAAGCGCAAATGCTGTGGTCTGCCTGCCGGTGTATTGTTGATGGTATCAATCTGATAGGTACTGATCTGATACGAAAATTGCATACGCTCTACCCTTTCAATGTCGATGATATTTTCCAGATTGATACGCGGATGATTGGCCGGTGCAGGGTAAGAAACACCCATGGAATAAAGCACGGAATTAACAGTAACCGATGATTTCACAGCATTGTCTATTACAACTGTTATGACGTCAATGTCTTTGGCTAAATAACCGGTATCATAGTGCAAAACAATTTCCTTTGTTTGTGACCCGGTTGTCAATCCACTGGAGTTGGCTGTAAAAGTTTCATAGTTGACTGTAAAATTGATGGTGATATCACCTGAGTGTTTCAGATGGCGATTTTCCAATCTATCGATCTTAAATGTCACTTTATTTTGTGCCGATACATTTGTAAAACTGTTGTACCAGGCAGTACTGTACAAAGAATATTTTGGATCTTGAACCGAATATGCCGTACTGATGGTAGGGTTGTTGATGACACCCGATGAATATGAAGGCAATTTGGCTGAATAGACAATACCCGGCAACAAAAACACCAGAGCCAAAATGATTAATATTTTCAATGATTTCATAGTTGTTTTCAATTTTCTTCTATTAATAGGTTATTGATTTCAAAACCATTGTATCCTGATTTTGCAATTGCTTTTTCTCCATTCATCTCAATCAAAGTATTCTGAGCAATAAAGGCAGTCACTTTAACCGGATTTTTTTCAGAACTGATCAGCATATAACGAATGGTTCGGGTCACCGCACGATCAAACAGAAACCCTTTATCCTCGGTTTGTTCTGTCTCTGCCATAATGACCTCTATCCACTCAATTGAACAGGATTGCCTATTGATCTTCACTTTCATCTTTCCATCGTTATAATCCGTTATGTACACATCCTGAGCAAATGAATCGAGTAAATACACATGTTCACCCATATCAATCTGGAGTTGCTGTCCTGAATTTTTACTTTTCACATTTTTACCGGGAGTTTGCTGTTCTGCAGGTAATATGTATACCACCAGTTCATCTAACTCCATCAACACATTCATTTTTGAAGTTTTCAAAACAGAGACACTGCCATTGAAATTGGTAAAACTGCTATCGCCCATTTTACCCTCTACCAGAAAAAAAGAGTCGTCAATTTCAATCCCATCTATGGCATTGCTTACTTTCCACCAATTGACGTGAGTGGTTTCAAATGTTGCTTGTATACAATTTTCAACTGAACAATTCTGAGCATTTAAGTTGCTCAAAAAAATCAGACACAATACAATACTGTTGAATTTTAAATTTCTCATTTTCTTGTGTTTTTTCTGGTTTCGTTAACGGTCATCATGCCTTTCTCGGTTTCTACTTTGGTTCTTACCAATTCACCTTCTTCATCGTACTCATAATAGGTCGCAAAATTATTATCGTCTAAGGTTGCCATGAGTCTGAACAATTTATAATCATAGACATAACATTTCATGGCTGATTTCATTGGGGTAATCCTGATATCATCCACATAACAGAATTGTAATTTGTTTCTCAGCGGAGATTTGTTGATCAACTTCAAGGAACCTAATTTCTGCCCTGTCGCTATAGTAAATTTGACACTGATTTGTCTCCAGCCATCAACTGTTGCATCTGTTGAAACAGAACTTAAAGATATGGGATAACCATATTCATCATTGACCTGTATTTCAAATTGGTTTCTATATGTTTCCTTGACCCATAAGGAGAGGTAATACTCTTTGTTGGATTCAGGGAAGAAACGATCCACAAAATCTGTTTTTTGAAGGTGATAATTTGTAAAAAGCGATGTATTGGCTGTAGCAGATGAATTGTCCAAAGCTGAAAAAGGAATTTCTGTTTCACCTCTACCCAATTGTATAGATTTCCAACCGGTATGACTGATTTTGTCTGTGATACGATTGTTACCTCCCATCAAAGCTTTTGCTACCGGCCAATGCCTGAATTGATCCGAAAAATCAGATGTCCACTCGCTTGTAAATGTTGGATCTCCTATCAAATTACTTGTGGTGCTGTCACAACGCCATTTCATGTACGAATTGATGTCTATGTCTTCAAAACTTTCAAACATCATGTTCCTCACTTTTGAATTGGCGGCTTGTGCCGTTACCAATCTTCTCTTGTGTCCGTATAAAACTGAGGAGAACACATTTAAAGCATTTTCTGATTGCATGGCATTGCCTTCATTGTCCAAATCGGTAACAGTCTCTTTCCATGTCCATGGATTGCTGACTTGCTGGGCGGTATTCGCCTGCCAATTACCTGAACTGTATGTCCAGAATTCTTTATAATCAGACAATCGCCCATCATATCTCATGGTGGTGGTGTTCAAATCGCTTGAGTTGCTGAGATCTTGTTTTCTCTGAGCATGCGCATTTCGCTTTTCGAAGTACACATAATCGCCATTGATGCTCCAAATGCCTCTGATGCCCAATGTATAAGGATTGACAACATCATTGACCATTTTCCCTGTTGGCCAATTTGCTGTAAAACAAGTTGTTCCTCCGTGTTCAGGCGGTATAGCTCCAAAACCACCACTCAAACAACAATTACTGAACATTGGTCTACCAAAATACCGTCCAGTGCTTGGTGTATCAACTATTGGTGAAATGTATGGCACATTGTTGTAAACGATCTGCTGACCATAAGCTGTTGTATCTACTGCTCCCAATACATTGGAAGATTGCAGACAAGCAGCATAATAACAAAATTTTTCACTAGGGAGTATTTTCCTGATGTCACTGTACACAAACGCTTTGGCATCTATTACCCAATCTTTGTCTACAGCGAATTTATTGGTTGAAAAATTCAAAGGATTCTTCATCAAAGAAATGGCTTCAGCAGAATTGCCCAATATGTTTCTATACCCCGAGCGCTTCACTCGGAATTTATAAGTACCATTGGCCATAGAACTGCCGGAAGCATTCACTATGGTAACTTGAGTACTGTTTCTATCCAAAACATAATAAGTATTAGATGAACTAAGATCATCCAAGTACAATTCATCACCTTTGAAAAGTTTATTCGTTGGATCTGTGGCAATACCACCACTCAAAGTCAACTCCACCCACAAATTCTGATTCTGATAGGCGCCGGACATCCCTTTGTACATCCAATGTGCAGGCTTAACCAAAGAATAGATTTCATCTCCATATTCATTGTTGAAACTCGATAAAAGCACTTGTCCGGTCAATGCATCCCATGCTAAATTTTTTGTGGTGGTGTTGGCACCTTTGTCATACACCACCACACTGTCTACAATACCTCTTCTTGATATGTGCTTGGTAGTGGTGATCAACCTTACTTGTTCTTTGTGCAAGGAGTAACCAGGCATAACACTTATCATTACTGCTGGTCCCTCTCTATCTACATTTATATTCGGACGAATGTTGTGAATGGTACTGGTATTTTGAGAACTGTATATGGTAGGCTCTATAACTAGTCCGGCAGTGGTTCTGGCTATGCTTTGGTCGGCTCTTAACACCAAGATCTCATTGCTCAACAATCCTTT
>DASWYG010000157.1:0-2193 GCA_036405075.1 Bacteroidia bacterium
AGTAAAATAAACTTTTAATGTCAGTTGAAGCAAAAAATAATCTGAAACAATTGTTGCAATATTTTTTAAATTTTGATGAGGAATCATTGAATAGAATAACAGATTGTTTCAAACCAAAACTACTTCAGAAAAATACCATACTTTTATCGGAGGGCGAAGTGGCCAATGAGTTTTATTTCGTTTACAAAGGTTGTATACGAACTTATTTTATCACCAAACAAGGTCAGGAGAGAACGCGCTATCTGATGATTGAACCATCCATTGGAACAGCACTTACCAGTTTTATTTCTCAAAAACCTTCATTCGAGTTTATAGATACTGTCGAAAAAACGGAATTGCTCTGCATCGGTCATGCCGATTTTTATCGATTGGTTAAAGAAGTGCCTCAATGGAAGGATTTTTATTTAAAAATGATGGAAATGGCTTATTCTTTTCAGAACAGAAAAATTGAAGAGCTGGTGACTTTGACGGCAAAAGAACGGTATGAACTGTTGTTAAAAGAAAACCCGAAAGTGGTTCAAAGACTTTCCAATAAGATCATTGCTTCTTATCTCGTAATTAAACAGGAAACATTGAGTCGATTGAAATCCAAATGATTTTTTGATCTAGGTCAATGTTTGGCATATTCTCAAGTTGTTAGTTTGTAACATAAATCATCACATATATGAACAAATTAACATCATTTACTTTTATCACATTAAACGGTTTTTACAAAGGTTTGAATGAAGACACCAGCTGGCATCCACATGGAGGGGAAGCGGCAGAATATGCCAATGCATCATCGGGCACAGATCATATCTTACTTTTTGGAAGAAAGACCTATGAAATGATGTCTAATTTTTGGCCAAGTCCAATGGCATTTGAGTTGTTTCCAATAGTGGCCAGCAACATGAACAAAGCTCAAAAATTTGTATGTTCAAATACATTAAAAAAAGCCGATTGGAGCAATACTGAAATCATCAGTGGTGATATCGTAAAACAAATTCAACACTTAAAAAAAGAAGGCAAAAAAGACATCACCATTTTAGGCAGTGGAAGTTTACTTACACAGTTGTCTGATGCGGGACTGATCGACCATTACACCATCATGCTCGACCCTATTGCTTTAGGCAAAGGCACACCCATTTTTGAAGGCATGGAGAAAAACCTAAATTTAAAATTGGCATCCAGTAAAGTGTTTGAAAAAGATGGTATCGTGTTGCTGAATTATGTCAGATCATAAATCTTAATATGAATTCAATTTAACCACGTAGTTTGTATTTACATCAATACACCATTTTTTGATGCAATTGGCTCTGGTATTTTATCATCCTTGATCATTTGTTTCAGGTCTATTTCAATGGTCCTGCAAATGGATAGCATAGGCACATCATTGCCCAAACCTTCGAATGGATTTTCTGAGTAATCACCAACCAATTCCATCAAGATAAATATCCACGCAATAATGCTCACCACAGGAATGAAAAACCATATTCCAAAAGAGCCAATTTTTTCAAATTCGGCAATTAGTCCAAAAGGTAAGAGGAAAACAAAAATTGAAACAAAAATAAAACTTACACTACCGTACTGTCTTGGCAATGGAAACTTCTTGATCCTTTCAGCTTTTCCTTGTTCTGAATAAAATTCATTGAGAATCTTTTGCAGTTCAATGTGTCTGAAATCATCAATGATGTTGTCTTTTCTAAGCTGCATGAGTTCCTGAGATTGCACATCGATGATTTGAGTGGCCATATTTGAATAGGTTCTCAATTCTTTGTATTCTGCTTTATCCAAATGTTGATTGAGTATGTCATCTGTAAGGTTGTCTTCAAATGTCCCTATTCCAAATTTCTTCATTCGGTCTTTGTTCAATTTTGCTACATGAGAATTGAGGCTGATGTGTTCCCATGGAGCGGGTTCCAATAGTTGATTTCTCAAAGTATAGAGATAGGAAATATGTCTGTAGATCAATCTTTTAATTATACTTTTGACTTGTTTGTCGCTTATTTCATTATCTGTAAAATGATTGGTGATATAAGCCCTTAAATTGCTTCCCCAAATCCTACTGTTGTTGATCATTGAGCCCCATATTTTTCGGGCTTCCCACAAGCGATCATACGCCTGGTTGTTTTTGAAACCGATATAAAAAGATACTGCAGTACCAACTATTCCGACAGATGTCCATGGAATTGAAAGCCATTTTAGATCCATAAA
>DASWYG010000158.1:0-1950 GCA_036405075.1 Bacteroidia bacterium
ATTTAAACTATGCCGATGCTATAGTGAACAATCTGCCATACAACGAGCCTCTTCCAAATAAATCACCTAATTTATTAAGAACAGAAACTTATAAACTGGTATTGGACAATAAAGGCGAATTAATAGAACTTAACAATTGGGAGTATTTTTCAAACATTTTGGTGAACAACCTCAAAATGTCATACAAAGCAAAAGCTCTCGATTCAAATACGCTCAAATACTATTACCTATATTACCATTATCAAGACAATGTCGAAAAAGCCGTACTCGCCAGAGTAATTGAACTATTTGACATTTTCGGTAAAACCTATCAATTGGAAAACACTTACAATGTGGCAAGAGAAATGGTAAACCCTTTTGGTGGTAAAAATCTATTGAAATCTTGCCCTTTCAAACCGTTTTTAGATATGAGGTATCCCAATTCAGTTTTCTTTGCAGGTCAATTAAAAACTACCTACGAAGACAATGATTGTTTGCAAGAAGATTACTATTCCCTTATCAATGAGAAGAAGCCGGATGTTGATTCAGATATAGTTCCACCGTATATTTACATGCAAGATACTTATACTTATCAATGGGGCTTAATTTCTAAACGAATCATCAGCTACAGCACCACTCATACTGTATGGTTGGGACAAGACAAACAAGGTCTTGACAGGATTTATAAATTCTATGCCTATTAATCCTTGAGTTTCTCATTGGAAATAAAGAAGAACTTTTATGCCTCCATTTTCATTTCTATTTGCGCGTTCGCGCTATTTATTCAAAGCGAAAGCGTAGAAGGTGGACTCGACTCTTGGGAGCATTTCATGCTTTCAAAATCAGCTTTTAAACATCCTGAATTGTTCCTCAATCAATGGAACAAACCCATTTTTACAGCAATTACCGTATTGCCCTGTCAATTGGGGATCAATGCTCTGGTGATTTTCAATCTCTTTTGTTTGATCTATTCGTGTTATCTGATCAGTATTTCAATGCTCAAACTTGGGTATAAAGATGTTTGGCTCGCTCAAATACTCTTGTTCTTTACTCCCATTCTTTTCAAACATTCAATATCTGGATTAACTGAACCATTGAACATTTTGATGATCGCTGTCTTTATTCGTCTTTGGGTTTCTGGTCATTTTATCTCCGCATCAGCCATAGCAGGATTGCTGCCTTTTATTAGGACAGAAGGTTTTGTTGTATTATCAGTTATAGTTTTATTGGTTGTATACAATAAAAAATGGAAATGCTTTTTTGGACTACTTTCGGGTATACTTTTGATGAATTTAATCGGCTTTTTGGTCACCAAAGATCCGTTTTGGGTGATCACTCAAAATCCGTATTTCAGATTCGAAATGGATGGTAAGTTCGACCCGGGTAGAGGCAGTTTCTTTCACTTTTTTAAATTGTCACCCGGAATCATTGGACTTCCTTTGATCGTTTTATTTATTTGGGCCAATTATAAATTCTTTTACAATTGGTTCAAACGCAAGTACATCGATTCAATGATGATGTTCGCGATTTTTGCCTTTTGGGCTTATTTCATGGCACATACCATGATCTATTTTTTAGGTATTTTGGGTTCTCATGGTTTAGATAGACCTTTTGCTGTTTTGGCTCCATTTATTGCAGTGTCGGTATTTATTGCTTTAGGAAAATTGACTTGGACATATTCAAATCAGTTTAGACTTATTGTTTATTCAATAATCGGCCTTGCTGTTTGTCTGACAGCCTATGATAGAACCGGTTTTCCGGCACCATGGTCATTGAATGAGAAAGCAATAGAGTTTGAACCTGCCGAAAAAACATTCATCAAAGCAGGTGAATGGTTGATCGAAAATCAACTTATAAATAGACCCATTGTTCATCAATCGCCTTTTTTCGATGTTAAGTTTAATAAAGATCCTTATGATGTAAAATCTTCTTACAGGATCTGGTCAATTGATCAAAGTAATGACTGGTCAG
>DASWYG010000159.1:0-12256 GCA_036405075.1 Bacteroidia bacterium
ATGTTCTAATAATTTAGATGGTCTGGTAAAAGTCAATTTAACATGCGAAAAAATCGATGCTCTCTATCAACCAAAACTTAAAGCCACTCCAAATGATAAAGCATTAATCACATTGGTATTGAAACTCTATGACATGAGAAAATGCAACAACAATCCAAACTACTTGCCATTGGTTGAGAAAAGTTTTGAGATGGAACCAAATGCACAAGCAGCTGAAATGTTAGGCAATAATTACAGAAAGCTTAAAAATGCAGATAAAATGATTCTTTACTTTGAAAAAGCAGCTGAACTTTCAACTGACAACACCAAAAAAGAAGAGTATTACATCATTTTAGCCGATGCTTATGTGAACAAAAGCCCAAGTCAATCCAGAGTTTATGCAAATAAAGCCTTAGACATCAATCCTAACAACGGAAAAGCGATGATATACATTGGTATGGCCATTTACAAAACTGCCTGTGGTGACAAATTTGATAAAGCCATGCATGCTTGTATCTCTTTGGATTACTTCAACCGTGCTAAAAATGCTGACCCTAGCGTAGCAGCATTAGCCAACAAAAACATTGCGACATATTCTAAATATGTACCTTTAAAATCAGATGCATTCTTCCGCAACTTGAAAAATGGTGATTCATATACCATTCCTTGTTCCGGATTGACTGCCACTGTAAAAACAAGATAATTTAAACATGAGCAGAATACTTTTTATTCTCTCATGCTTATTGATCAGTGTGTCGGCTTGCAGCGACTATGCCAAGAAAAATGTGGCAAAAATGATGCAAGCCGACACTTTGATTTTTACACAAGAGGCAAGTAATGTTACCATTGAATACACCGATTCAGGTAATTTGAAAGCCCGCATATTTGCCCCTCAACTCATTGGTTACAAAAAAGATGGGAACGAAATCGTTAAAATGCCAAAAGGAATAGTAGGCAACTTCTTTGATGATTCCGGCGGTATCGAAAGCTACCTGACCGCTGAAAAGGGCATCTCTTATCAAACCAAAAAAATCACTGAAGTGAGTAAGAATGTTCAAGTGATGAACAACAAAGGTGAAAAACTAAACACCGAAAAACTCATTTGGGATCAAAACAAACAAAAAATCTATACAGATAAATTCGTGCGTATAACCACCAAAACGGAGGTTTTGACCGGCGACGGCATGGAAAGTTCTCAAGATTTCAGCAACTGGCACATCATAAAACCTAAAGGCAGCATAAAGGTGGTAGCCGATTCAAGTCAATCAAAATAATGGAAAAGAAAAACCTCATCAAACAGCAGTTCATCATCATTCTGTACCTCCTATTTGGAGCTATTGCCACCATAGAAGCCACTTTTCAGTTTCAAAATGGAGGTTTCAAAAATCCCAAGTTCTACTTCTTTGGTGCTATCTTTATATTCTGTGCTGTGATGTATTTTGTGCGCAAAAAACAACGTTTAGAATCTCGCACTAAGAAATAGTTATTTCCTGACTATTCTGGTAAATAACTGGGCAAATGCCTCCTTCATATCGAATTTATCAAAATCCGGTTCATGCGCGATGATTTCATCCGGGCGCCTTTTGTCTAAATCATAATAAAAGACAAATGCTTTTTCCGGCTCACTGTATCTGAAATCACTCCTACCCCATTTGATGATAAATACCCTCAAAGTATTGCTGTCTATTGATTTGTAAAAATATTTACCCTGACTGAACCATTTCAAGGTTCTTAAGCCCTTTCCTTCAAAACCTTTGTCCAAGCTCAAATTGCGCGGATATGACACAAAGTCAACCGAACCGCCACCTTGCAATATGGAATACTCTCCTATTCTGATCGTACTGTCATCAGCCGCGATACATGCCCATAGTGCATTGTTGAAGAATGTTGGTGTGGTATAAATGCTTTCTACACTTAATTGTTGTTGTTTTAACTCATCTTTAAACACCCCATGCACATGCCATTTAATGATAAAAGTAAGCGCCATATATCCTGAACTGATATACATTGCCCTCTTAGCCCATTTGAATCGATTTGGATTGTCACGTTTTAGGAAAAGACAATAAATAAGAATTGCCATGAATGGCAGTGTGTATAATGGATCCACTACATTGATGTTATTGAATCCAACTTGATAATCAGTAAATGGTAAAAACAATCGAGTGCCATAAGTCGTAAATGAATCCAAAATAGCATGAGTAGTAAGTCCCAACATCCACAACAAGTACCATTGATTGAATTTTATAGACTTCTTATAACCTATGTAACACAAATAAGCCGGCAACAAAGCCAAGACCAGATGAACCGGTAGTGCATGTGAGTAGCTTCTGTGGATCAGTAATTTTGAAATCGGATCATCATATATAACACTTAATATGACGTCTAAATCAGGAATAGTACCTGCTATTGCACCAAAGAGCTGGGCTTTATTTCCAATTTTCTTACCTAGCACCAGTTCTCCTACTCCGGCACCTAAAACGATCTGAGTTACTGAATCCATAATCCGGCAGCAAATTTAGGCAGGTTTGAATGGATTAATCTCTGATACATAGAGTTTGAATTGCATTTCATCGGATTTCCCTCCCTTTCCAAATAATTGAAGTGCGACCCAACTTGAACAGCAATAGAACCGGATAGAATTGATAAATAAAAAAAAGAGGCGTAAACTTAAGCTTGAACTTATCCCTCAATTTCATGAACAAAAGAAGATCAGACAAAAGTATACAACACAATAAATAGAATGTTTGATGGAAACTAAGAAACAATTCAAGAGGCAGAAGGACAAGGAAGAGTGTTTTTAACAAAAACAACAAATGCAAGTAACGATTGTATGAATAAATATAAGCCTTTCTTTTGCTTAACCATCTCAGTCGTTGATCCATGAAGCTCTTTAAATCAGGACAAGCCTTGGTCGTTACCATGCATTCTGAATTCAGCACATACATGACCTTTTTCATGTTGTACTGAGCAAATTTTTGCATCAACAGATCATCATCGCCTGAGGCGTGCCAACCCTTGTGATCGAATGCGCCCAATTCAAAAAACAAACTTTTCTTATACATTAAATTCGCGCCATTACAAGTGGCCGGTTTTCTGTGATTTAAAAAAACTGAGCTGATGGCCACCAAAACAGCTGATTCTATTGCTTGAGATTTTTCAAAATCCGAATTACCTGATAGTCTGATAGGACCACATAAAAGATTCAAATCATATCTAACGAATTCATCATACATGCAATAGATGCTGTCGCGTTCAAATGTACAATCCGCATCAATGGTTAAAACAATTTCGTACTTAGCATTCTTAATTCCGGTCAACAAGGCTGCTTTTTTGCCTTCACCATCACTCAAGATCACACTGACATCATAGCCTGTTGGTGTTTTTTCTTTGATGTATTCGCTTGTATGGTCTTCTGAATGATCGTCAACAAACACAAACTCAATGTTCAAATTAGTATTGTTTTGCAATTCAATAGAATCAATGATTCCTTGAATGTTATTGACCTCATTTCTGAATGGAATGATAACGCTAACCCCATTTCCATTGGTTTTGTCATAATGTTTACCAACAAACATTCTTTTTTGGTCTTTACCCAGCCAATGAATGACCACTGCCATAAAAATGGTGTAAACCGATACAACTGGCAACATAAAAAACCAAAAAACAATATCGCCTGCATTCATCATTTCTTAAGTCTCATAGAAACTAAAATAACAGCACCTATGCACATCGGCACTACAACATTGAACAAATAAATGATAAGTCCTGGTAAATAGTCTATACCATTGGATTGATCGAAGGTGCCAGAGAAGATCAAAGCGGGTACACTGATTCTAATTGCCAGATCGGTCAGTATAAAATTTGGAGAGACCGTTTGCAAGAAATATATACAAGAAACAGAAAGCACAACGAATGAAAAATTTGGTTTTAAGCCCAAGCCATAATGTTGAGCCAACAAGGCATAAGGCAATAAAAACAAGAGGTAGCGAAAAGTTGAAAATGCCATTAATCTGGCGATGTCTTTCAATTTCAACAATTTCAATGCATCACCTATAGCGACAAAGAGTGGTAAATTGCGAATTCTGCCGAATTGAGGCAAATGAAAATAACCCAAAATCAGTAAGACCAAAAGTGCCGCAATAGAAATCAAGAAATTGATAGGCACTTCTATGGGTTGTAGCACAAGAAAAGCTATCCCTCCCAATATCAATGTGACCATGAGTTGAGAGAAACTGCCGGCAATAGACAATATTCCGGCATTCACCTTATTTTGATCCTTAACGTATGCCAGGCGACCCAAATATTCTCCGGTTCTATATGGCAGCAATTGCGATACAGCTACCCCACAAAAAACAGACTTAAAAGCCACCTTGAAACTTTGCAACTCGAGTTTGCAAATGAGGTATTGCCATTTTCGGGTTTCAGTTGCCCAATTTGCAAATGAAAACAATAAAAGCAATGGCATCCACCACCAGTCCAATTCAAATAAACTGTTGAAGAAATATTCAAAAGAAAGAGCGGGATTGCGATAGAATTTGCGGTAGAGAGCTAAAAAAATGACCACGGGTACAGCCCATTTCAGAATTCTGAAAACTGATGGCCAATTAACATTTTTGAGTATCTTTGTCTTGTTTTGCAAAGTCCGGGATTAGATGAATTTGATAAGGTTGTAATGGGTATAGACCCGGGTACAAATATAATGGGTTACGGCGTTGTCGGACTCAAGGGAAAACAATTTTATTTGGTTAGCATTGGCATTATCCGTTTAGACAAATTGGAAGACCATGCCATGAAACTCAAACACATTTTTGAAAGAGTTACCAGTCTGATCAACAGCTACCATCCGGATGAAGTAGCCGTTGAGGCGCCATTCTACGGCAAAAACGTACAATCCATGCTGAAACTCGGCAGGGCGCAAGGAGTGGCCATTGCAGCTGCTTTGGTCAGAGAAATCCCGATTTTTGAATACCAACCGCGAAAAATCAAATTGAGTATCACCGGTACAGGTAATGCCACTAAAGAACAAGTTGCAGAAATGTTGATGCGTTTATTGAATTTCACTGACATGCCTACTCATTTAGACGCAACTGATGGCTTGGCTGCAGCAATGTGCCATATTTTCCAAAATACACCCAGAGGTTTTGGCGCAAAAAGTTCTAAGAAGTCCGGTTGGGACAAATTCATCAGTGATAATAAAGACAGAGTGAAAGGTTAAGTCAACTTACTTGACTACCAGTTTCCTACCCAATTTTAAAATTGTGGTTGGTTTAATTTTATTTAATTTACAGATCTTAGCTACAGTGGTTTTGTGCTTTCTGGCAATGGCACTGAGGGTGTCGCCTTGTTTCACTACATGTATCTTTTTGGTCTTTTTTACCGATTTGTAATGATCTTCCGAAAATTGTTCTTCAGCTCTTTGTTTGCGAATGAGTTTACCATTGTCAAACATACTGCTATCGATTTGAACCTCATTGTTGAGCAATGAGAAGGATTCAAATGCTATGAATTTGGATGGATCAATGGGTTGTCCCATGAATCTTATTTCAAAATGCAAATGCGAACCAAAACTATGTCCAGTATTGCCACCCAATCCAATCGTACTACCTGCTTTCACCGTTTCACCCGGGTTGACCAATACTTTAGACAAATGCCCATAAAGGGTTTCGAGTCCATTGTGGTGTCTTACAACAACCATATTTCCATATCCGAAATAGTAACGCGACATGCGCACCACCCCATCAAATGCCGAGACAACTGTATCACCTGTTTCCAAATCAATGTCAACACCTTGGTGGGTTCTGCCATGTCTAGGACCATAAGTAGAAGTAACGATATTGGCTACCGGCATTACAAAACCAAAGGAATCATTGGTGAGGCAAAGGTTAACAGGTTGCTTAAAACTGTGATAATCATAAACATAAGGGTTTAAAACCTCAGTTTCCCAAGTATTAAGGTAAATTTCCCAGGCAGCATTAAATGTTGAATCGAAATTGGACCCAATTTTAAGTGACTCTCCGGAAGCATCACCTCCATCACAGTTGTTTAATAAATTGTAGATATTGTGTGCGTCGATATAACTTGTTCCTAAAAAGAACAAGCCTATGAAAAACAAGCATTTATAAATGACCGATTTTTTCAAGCGCATTTTTTTCATCGATGCGCAAATTTAGGGTTAATTCTTCCAGATTTTCAAACTTTTTTTCATCCCTTAATCGAGAAATTACCAACACTTCGATGGTTTCGCCATAAATATCGGCTGAAAAGTTGAAAATATTGACCTCCACACTGAAGTCCTTATCGGGAACTGTAGGATTGAAACCAATGTTCATCATGCCCCCATAAACCAATCCGTCGACTATACATTTTACGGCATACACCCCATTGAGCGGAATCAGCTTGTTCGGATGGTCAATCTCCAGATTAGCAGTCGGATAACCCAACTTTCGACCCAATTGAAGTCCTTTTACTACTTTGCCTCTGAAACTGTAGGGTCTGCCCAAATATCTATTGGCCGAATCTATGTCACCAATTAACAAAGAATTTCTGATTTTCGTACTGCTGATCGTGATATGGTCGATGTCTTCAGCTTTAATCTCTTCTACTTTGTATTTGTATACCGGCTCATAATGTTTCAAAAGGCGTATATCGCCTTCTCGGTTTCTGCCAAATCGGTGGTCGTAACCCACCACAGCCGTGTGCACATTCAATCGATTGACCAATACATCTTTGATGTAATCCTCAGGCATGATGTTGCTGAACTCCTTGTTAAAGGGCAATACAACTACGTTATCCACCCCACAGGCTGCCATCAGATCGAGTTTTTCGTCTAATGTTTGTAGCAATTTTAATTGATTGTCTTCCGGAAATAAGAACAAACGAGGATGAGGCCAAAAAGTAAGCAATACACTTTCTCCATCTCGCGACTCAGTAATGTCTTCCAGTTGTTTAAGAATTTTTTGATGACCGAGATGTACCCCATCAAAAGTGCCTTGTGTGAAAACAGTGTGTTTAAAATCGGGCAAGCCCTCGAGTGAATGAAAAACCCTCATATTCAGAAGCCGCAAAGTTCTTGAAATTCCTCAATTTTAAAAGCATCTTCCAGTTTGAATTCTCCAATGGCTGTTCGGCACAACTCTGTCAGGTAGCAACCACTGTCGAGTGCTTTGCCAAAATCACTTGCCAAAGTGCGTATATAGGTTCCTTTGCTGCATTTAACTTCAAATTCCGGTGATGGCATTTCATGACCTACTTTAAAATCGTAAATGTTGATTTTTCTGCTTTTCAATTCCAATTCTTCTCCTGAACGCGCAAATTCGTATGCCCTTACTCCATTCACTTTAATGGCAGAGAAGACCGGTGGTGTTTGATCGATCTCACCCGTTAATGAGACAACCGTTGAATCGATCATATCAGACGTAATGTGATCTACCGGATATTCTGCATCAAATTCCGTTTCCAGATCAAATGAAGGCGTTGTTTTCCCAAAATTGAATCTTCCTGTGTACACTTTCTCCAAATTTTGAATTTGCTCTATCATTTTGGTGCATTTACCCGTACAAATGATGAGCAATCCTGTTGCCAAAGGGTCGAGTGTACCTGCATGCCCAACTTTTTTGGCTTTTGAAAAATGTCTGACCTTTTTTACAAGTCTGAAAGAAGACCATTCAAATGGTTTATCGAATAAAAGTATAGCGCCTAATTTTAATTTTTCGAGATCAAAATTGCTTTTGCTCATGAGGTAGGTGCTCAGAGGCTGGTTCCAATCATTGTTTGCTAAAGGTTCCATTAATGATTGTGTTTGATCCTGAAATTATGGTATAGAAATAAATACCTGTTTTAAAATTTGATGTATTGATGAATGCTTTTTGTTTACCTGATGCCTGATACTCATTGAGTACCAATATTTCCTTGCCGGTAACATCTGTAATTTTCAAAACCACATTTGAAGCTGATTCTAATTCGAAAGGTATTGTCAACACATCAACTACAGGATTTGGAAAAGCATAATTTTCTGAATTGCTCAATTGTGTTGAATTCAATCCAACAGCAGGATCATCCAAAGATATTTTACTTACCCAGGTGCCTACCACATTATTGTTGCGACCATACGAACCAACCAACCAAAATTCTTTTGGATTGACCGTGCTTCTTTGTATTGCTGTATAATCTCCCCAACGCTCCATTGAATCTACTATGAAGCTATTGATATATCCCTCGCCTTTTTTTGCAAATACAAGATCAGAATATTCACCATCATTATTGAAATACAAGACTGAAGTTCCGGGGAATACATTTTCACCCGTATGAGAAAAAGTGATCAAACTTTGTTTGCCAAACACACTGTTTCCGGCATGAGCAATGGTAGGATAGGCAATGTCCAATGTGTCATAAGAAATGATATTGGCACTAACAGTTGCATCAGATCTGTCCGGGAATTGAATTATCCCGTGATACACAGAAGAACGACCATTGATGGTATTTTTTGATGTTTGTACAAATTGAATCTTGTTGTTGACATAAAAAGCACCCAAAACTCTGGCATCATTGGTTTGCAGTTTAAACCCTGCTTGAGTTTGCGGAGCACTTGGCGGCACCCCATAAGACTTGTTGGATTTAAGTACTTTCATAGTGAATTGAGCGCCCGGTTTGCCATAATTATCTGAAATTCTGTGAACAAACACAGTGTCATTGCTGATATCACCGGGTCTTACAGACAAGAAAAACAAGCCTGGAGCTCCTGGTTGATCAGCTTCCTGAACCGGACAAATGTTCCAAACCGGTTTACCTTGATATTTGATATCACTCCACAATTTATATGGCAATGTATCTGCAGTATACCCATTCTTTTTAGGCACTTGCCAAATAACCGATTGGGTAAATCCAACTTTCCAATCTGTATTGTCTTTCAGGATGTTAACAGTAATGAACAAGTCTTCACCATTGATTGCAATCATAGGATAATCCGTCCAAAAAGCTCCGCCAAAAGGATTACCGGGCAATTGATAAACATTCCATCCATCAAGCGGGTTATTGGTTTTACTGAAAGAAACAATGATACGGGTATCAGCACTGCCATCGCCTTCTAAAAATACAATGATGAATCGATCAGAAGCCGGATCGTAAACAACTTTTGGGTCATAGCTTCGGTTCAGATCTCCAACACCAGTTCCAGGTTTGGTGGCTTTTGGGTCTTTAGGAAAAAACTCCAGTCCCCAATTTTTTTTCAAGACACCTGAAGTGTTGTAAACTCTGATATAAGTGTTCATGACACTGATGACCAAGCTGTCGCTGTTAACGGCCACATTGTTGTCATTAGGTGTTCCTGCTATAGTAGCTCCGGAAAAACCTGCTTTTACGATCGGTGTGATTGCCGCACGTTTTGCAGAAGTTCTCATGGCCGGATATTTATTACCGAGCAATTTTTCTCTCATGATATTAGAGGCTGCCTTAACAGCAGGGTCCACTCCGGCCGGAGAAGGAAACTTAGGCGTCAAAGTGTAAATACTGCTTTGAAAACGGTATAGACTGTCGGGGTGAAATTCATTCACCATTTTTACGCTTCCATGTGTAACACGAACTTCATTCTGAGCATTTGCAAAACAGAAAGTCAGAAATGAAAATAACAGAAGTTGGATTCTCATGGTTCAAAAATAATACAAGATTTCGACAAAATCCGCGTTGTTATTTGAAAACAGAGCAGGTAAAGGTCAAAAAAAAGTGTGATATTGATAACAGTTTGTTTAAAACTCGTTTTGTCCGCTTAGAGCCCAATGGTTTAATTTGCAATAGATAAACAAGACATGCGTTTCAGAATCCTTTTGATGTTGATGATATTGGGCTTTTCGACTGCCAATGCACAGAAAACTGCGGCAAACGAAGATAAGATCAAGATATACAACACCGCCCTAGAGCTATATGACAAGCAGCTTTACAATGCAGCAATTTCCAATTTCATGGAATACCTGCCATTTGCAACCGATGCTGTAAATATCAGCGACGTTGAATATTATATAGCCAGTTGCAAACTCAAACTACTGCACAACAACGCCCTTTCCAATATGCTCGATTTTATGGAAAGGTATCCCAACAGCAGAAAACTGAACAATGCCAATTTGGAAGTTGGGGATTATTATTTCAACATATCCAAATACAAAATTGCACTCTCCTACTATAAAAAAGTAGCTGAGTCAGGACTAAACAGTGAAGAACGCCAAAGATTGGCCTACAGAAAAGGATACTGCTTATTCAAAGCCAATAAGTTGAAAGAGGCTAAAGAAACTTTGAAACCACTGGTTAATTCAGACAATCCATACAGAACTGAAGCAACTTACTATTATGCTTATGTGTGTTACCTCGACAAAGATTACAGAGAAGCACTTAAATCATTTAAAGCAATAGAAGACAAAGAAATTGGTGCCACAAAATTATACATCGCCGAAATTTATTATCTTACCAATGAGTATCAAAAATCAATCGATTATGCCAAGGGCAAAGACTTTGCTGAGCTCAACAACAAACGCGATCTACTTTTAGGAAAATGCTATTACAGATTGGGTGAATACGAAAAGGCACAAGAATATTTTGACATTTGTAAATACAAAGTAGAAGAACTAAGTGCTTCTGAAGCTTATGAAATCGGCTATACATATTATGCCAACAAAAATTGTGTGAAAAGTTCGGTACTATTCGAGCGTATTGCCAATACCGGAGATGCAATGGCTCAGAGTGCCAGCTACCATTTGGGAGATTGCTTTCTTAAAGTTGGTAAAAAACAAAACGCATACAATGCCTTTTACGAAGCACAAAGAACAGACTTTGATAAATCCATTCAGGAAGAAGCAATGTTTGCTTATGCGAAATTGGCACAAGAACTCGAATTTCAGAGTAAAGCCATCGGAGCCTATCAAAAATTCCTTGAATATTTCCCTAAATCAAAATACAAAGACGAGGCATCTAAATATTTGGCCACCTTGTTGTATTCTTCAAGCGATTACAAGGCAGCCATTGATGTTTTGGAAAACATGACCTTGAAAGATGAAACAACCAGAGAACTCTATCAAAAAATCTTATTCTTAAGGGCTGAAGAACTTTATCTTCAAAAAGACTATACCAATTCGGAGGCAATGTTCAAACGCTCTATGACCTACAAAATTGACAACAACATCTATGGTCAATGTCAGTTTTGGTTGGCTGAGATAGACTATGGCAGAAACAACAACGAAAAGGCAAGAGAAGGTTATCAGAAATTCTTAGACAATTCTGAATCCAAGAAAACCAAATTCTATCCGAATGCCCTTTATGGCATTGCTTATACCTATTACAACCAAAAGAAATACGCTGAAGCGGCCAATTATTTCACCAAATATGTGAACACCATTGGTTACACTCTGCCAGAAGTAATGTTTCATGATGCCACTTTGCGTTTGGGTGATTGTCATTTTGCGACAGGCAATTACAATGGCGCTGTGGATGCATACACTTACATCATCTCAAATAAGAAAAGCGGTGCAGATTACGCCATGTTCCAGCAAGGTATCATTTATGGTCTACAGAAAAAATACACCAACAAAGTAAACATTCTGAAAAAGATTCCGCGCGATTTTCCAAATTCAACTTATATCCCTGAAGCAATTTTCCAAATTGGGGATGTATATGAAATTCAGGAAAACTACACTGAGGCAGAGCGCAATTACCGCTACTTGATAGAAGATTATCCGAACAGCCCTTGGGTTAAAGATTGCCACGTCAGATTGGCAAGTATCTATTACAGATCTTCTAAATACGATAAAGCAATTGAAGAATATAAACTCATTGTCAAAAATTACCCTGGCACACCAGAAGCCCAAAAAGCCATTAAAAATGCTGAAAACGCTTCCAAAAAAGAAGGTAAAGTGAAAGAATATTTGGATTGGGTAAAAACAATTCCCAATGTCAACATCAGTACCAGTAAAGAAGACTCTTTGTATTATGATGCTGCGTACAGAAAATACAGTCAAAATAACTACAGTGGTGCTATTACCGATTTCAAAGAATACCTCAACAATTTCAGCAACGGTTTCTTTATTCTAAATGCCAATTACTTCACGGCATTGAGTTACATCGAACTGAAAGACAATGAAAGCTCTATTCCCTACCTTAAAATGGTTGCCGATTATCAAAGCAGCGAATTCAAAGAAGATGCAATATTGAAATTGAGCAATTACTACATCGATAAAAAAGATTGCCAAAATGGATTGCCTTATTATATTTTATTAGAGAGATACACCACCAATCCTTA
>DASWYG010000160.1:0-9273 GCA_036405075.1 Bacteroidia bacterium
TAACAGGAGAAGGTAAATACTACAAATTGAAGTTGGTGATCAGAAGAATCTGATACAAGTACAAATCGGCATACTAAACAAAGAAGCCCCGAAAATTCGGGGCTTCTTTGGTATAATGAATGATAGAATTTAGTTCTCAATCAAATTTAACATTTGCGATTCCCATATTGTACATAGCAAAGGCAAATCTGTCTGCATATTCCTGAATGACCATTGCAGTTGGTTTTCCGGCACCATGACCTGCTTTGGTTTCAATGCGAATCAAAGTAGGGTTTGGTCCGTCATTGACACTTTGAAGTTTAGCAGCAAATTTGAAAGAATGTGCGGGAACTACTCTATCATCATGATCACCGGTTGTAACCATTGTAGCAGGATATTTCATGCCTGTTTTCAAATTGTGATAGGGTGAATAAGACAATAAATAGTCGAGCATTTCTCTTGAATCTTCAGCAGTTCCATAATCGTAGGCCCATCCGGCACCGGCAGTAAACTTGTGGTACCTAAGCATGTCCAATACACCAACAGCGGGCAAGGCAACTCTGAATAGATCCGGTCTGCGCGTCATGCAGGCACCTACCAGTAATCCACCGTTAGAGCCACCTGAGATGCACAAATAAGCAGGTGAAGTGTATTTACCTGCGATCAATGATTCGGCAGCGGCTATGAAGTCATCAAACACATTGAGTTTGTTCATCTTTGTTCCGGCATCGTGCCAGTATTTGCCATATTCGCCACCACCTCTGATATTTGGTACTGCATAAATACCGCCTGCATCTAACCAAGCCACCATAGCGGTGCTGAAAGCGGGTGTTAAACTGATGTTGAAGCCACCATAACCATAAAGCATTGTCGGATTATTTCCATCCATTTTCAATCCTTTTTTATGGGTAATGATCATTGGGATCTTGGTACCATCTTTTGAATCATAAAATACTTGTTTTGAAACGTAGTTTTCAGGATTAAATTTTACACCTGAAGTTTTATACACTTTCGATTCTCCTGAATTGACATCAAAAGTGAAAATGGTTGGAGGATAGATATAACTTGTAAATGAATAGTAAAGGGTTTTTTCGCTCCATTTACCACCCAAACCACCTGCAGTTCCTTTACCGGGCAAGGTAATTTCTTTTTCCATCTTTCCATTGAGGTCATATTGTATGAGCTGAGTACAAGCGTCTTTCAAATAAGAAGCAAAGAATTTTCCTCCACCGGTGGAAACACTCAGTGGCATAGTAGATTCGGCTATTACATCCTTCCAGTTTTCTTGAGTAGGTTGATCAAACTGAGTTTGCACCAATCTCATATTCGGAGCATTTAAATCAGTGAGTATAAAAAGTGTATTGCCTTCGGTATGTAAAAGTTCGTGGTTGTTGTCGAAACCGAAACATATCTGCTTTATTTCAGAATTTGGTTTTCTTAGGTCTTTTATGTACAGTTCATTTCCATTGGTGGAAGTTGCAGCTGAAATGATCAAATAATTGCCATCTTCGGATACCCCTCCTCCAACATATCTTCTCGGCATTTGCTGTCCACCAAAGATGAGTTCATCTTGTGATTGTTTTTGACCAAGTTTATGGAAATACAGTTTGTGTTGATCCGTTTTTGCAGATAATTCACTGGCATCTTTAGGTTTGTCATAACTGCTGTAATAGAACCCTTCATTGCCTTTCCAGGACAAGCCACTGAATTTAACATCTTTCAAAGTGTCTTCTAAAATGACACCGGTATTTGCATTCAGAACAATTACCTTTCTCCAATCGCTGCCACCTTCGCTGATTTGATAGGCGACCAATGAACCATCTTTACTGAAGTCTATTCCTGAAAGCGAGGTGGTACCATCTTTAGAGAATTTATTGGGATCCAAGAATACTTCAGGTGCTTCATTACCTTTTTGTCTGTAAAGTACACTTTGATTTTGAAGACCATCGTTTTTATAAAAATAGGTGAATTCACCTTCTTTAAATGGGGCGCTGTAGCGCTCGTAGTTCCAAATGTCTTGCAGTTTCTTCCTGAAGGCATCTCTGTATGGTATTTTTTCTAAGAATGAATAGGTCAGTTTGTTTTGCTCATCGATCCATGCTTTGGTCTTGGGACTTCTGTCATCTTCAAGCCAACGATAAGGATCATTGACAATTTCACCGAAAAAGGTGTCTGCGGCTGCTATTGTTTCTGTCTTTGGGTAGTTCATTTTAAATGGTTCTATTCCTGAGTATTTGAAACCACAAACTGCGGCCGTCAATGCTACTGAGGAGAATATTGCAAACTTCTTCATGAACGCAATTTAACTTGCGTTACATTCAAATCCAATCTAATTCGATGGAAAATTAAGATTTCCTTTCACCGATTTGTTGACGCCACATAGCGTAGTACAAACCTTTTTCATTCAGAAGATCCTCATGTTTACCTTGTTCAACAATTCGTCCTTGTTCGAGAACGTATATCTTATTGGCGTGCATGATGGTACTCAATCTGTGTGCAATCAGTATGGTGATAGCAGATCTATCCAAATTGAGTTGTTTAATGGTTTGTGTGATCTCTTCTTCAGTGATGCTATCGAGTGCAGAAGTTGCCTCGTCAAATACCAACAATGAAGGATTTCTCAACAAGGCTCTGGCAATGGATAGTCTTTGTTTTTCACCACCACTTACCTTCACACCACCTTCTCCGATGACTGAGTCAATACCATTTTCGGCTCTGTTCAACAATGGCTGACAACTGGCTTTTCTCAATACATTCAAGATGTCTTCATCCGTTGCTTTTGGATTCACAAACAACAGATTTTCTTTGATAGTGCCAGAAAACAATTGTGTGTCTTGGGTAACAAATCCTATGCGTTCTCTGAGTTCATCGAGGTTGATGTCTTTGGCATCAATGCCATTGTAAAGTATATTGCCTTCCTGAGGCTGGTATAATCCAACCAATAATTTCACCAAGGTGGTTTTACCGGAACCTGATGGTCCAACAAATGCGATGGTTTCACCTTTATCAACTTTGAAATTGACATCTTGAAGTGCATGTGTTCGGGCTGTTTGATGCTTAAAGGTCACATTATTGAATTCAAAATGATCGAGGTCGTGAATGACTTCAGGTTTAGCCGGTTTGAATTCAATTGGTCTGTCCATCAAATTTTTAAAATTGTCTAAAGAAGCTTCAGCTTCTCTGTGCACCAAAATGATGTTGCCCAATTCCTGAAGTGGATTGAAAAGGAAGAATGAATAAAATAAAAATGTAAAGTATTGGCCTGGTGTGAGCGTATTATTGAAAATAAGCATCAAAATGACCACTATCATAGCACTTCTCGTGAGCTGAACAGTGGTGCCTTGAAGGAAACTTAAGCTTCTGATGTATTTGACTTTTTTAAGTTCTAATCCTAGAATCTTAAAAGTGGTTTTGTTCAATCTTTCGATTTCCTGATTGGCCAATCCTAAACTTTTTACCAATTCGATGTTTCTCAAACTTTCGGTTGTACTACCTGCAAGAGCAGTGGTTTCACGCACAATGTTCTTTTGCATGATTTTGATTTTTTTGCTCAGCAGTGAACTGGTAACACCAATGACAACAATGGCAATGACATAAACCAAGGCCACTTTAAGACTCACAGATATGGTAAAGATCATGACGAAAACAATACCCACCATTGAAGTGAACAACACACCGATAAATGCATTGATCAATTTCTCTGTATCCGTTCTTACTTTTTCGAGAATAGACAGTGTTTCACCACTTCTCTGATCTTCAAAAACCTGGTATGGCAGTTCAAGAGAGTGTCTGAGTCCGTCAGAAAAGATCTGGGCACCTAATTTTTGTACAATGACATTGGTGTAATAATCTTGAAAATTTTTGGCAATTCGGGAGACAAAAGTGGCTCCAATTGATAATCCTATTAAAAACAGGGCATGGTTAAAAAATTCTTTACCTGTCAAAGAATCTTTTTTCATGATCAATTCATCAACAATTCTACCTGTAATCTGAGGATCGAGCAGTGAGAATGATTGGTTGATTGCGGCCAAGAGTAGAGCCAGTAAGACAATGGGCCATTGTCTTCTGAGGTATTTATATAAGATACTCATAAAAGCATCCGCGAAATAAGACAATAAGGGCGATATTTAATTCAAATATTTGAAAATCCCTTATTGTTTTAATTTATATAAAAGTCAAAGTTAGTTGACAAGTATTGTTTTAACAAAGGTTTTGTTATTAACCATGCAAGTGACAAAGTACTTTCCGGGACTTAATTCACCTAACTGTATAATTAATTGACTTTGAGTATAGGCTTTGTTGATTTTGTAGTCGTTGCTTGGGATGTTTTTTCCATCTAAAGTATAGATCGAAATAGTAGCATTCTCCAAATCATTTCCTGGCCATTCAAGTGTCAAGACACCATTGTTTACAGGGTTAGGATATGCAATCAGGTGCTCATTGGATGTTTGTTCTTCAATGGAAGTGATTTGCCAGGCAGATGCAATATTTGCTGTGTAAACGCCATTGCCATGTGTACTCACAGCGATGTAATAATCTTCCGGGCGAACATCTATCATGGTCACGATGTTGTCGCCTATACCATTTGGAGATTGTTTGATCCAAACAGTTTGAGTGCCCTTTAATGTATCTGTGGCATATAAACCTACACTGGTGCCTACAAACCAACAGCGTTTTCCATTGGCCAAGGGCATGGTAGCAGCCCATCTGCAACTTGGTCCGGCTCCGGTTCCATTGACATTGGCTTCCAGATTTCCTGAAATATTGGTCCATGAAGTACCTCCATTGATACTTTGAAACAAGCTGATGACATTGTAATTTGAAAATACTACCGTTATGATGTTTGAATCCAGTGGGTCAATTGAAATGCAGTTGATGTTTCCCTGACTGAAATTGGAACCGGTTATTTCTTTTGGTATTGGTTGCCCTACATTGGCATTGTTCACTTTAAACAGTTTGCCTCTGTCTGTAGCATAATAAAGTGTATTGGGGCCTGATTTAGACATCACGATAGCAGACAATTCACTGCCGGAAGGAACTGTACAATTTGTCAATTGTTGCCAAAGTGGTGTATCCCAGCGGGTGCTGTCATATACCGATGTAAGCGGCTTTGCTTCAATGTCTAAGTTTCTAAAAATTTTGGTTTTTGCCGGTATATAAAGAATCTTCTGATTGTTTGGATCAATGGTAAAAGGATTGATGAAATCGTAATTATCGCGGTACAAACCCGATGGGTCGATTCGTGCATATTCAAGCGGACGGCCTATGGCATCAACTTTTAAATGCATGATCCTGCCTTGTTGGGTACTTGCATAAATTTCGCTGCCTCCATTTTTCACGGCACAATAGGCACCATCAGAACTTAGAGACATGTGCCAGGCACTCATGCCATATTGGTTGACAAAATGAGTACCATTGTCTTGAAGCCCACCAATGACCAGATTGCTCATATTGCTTGCATGATCAATAGCAACAGTATAAAACTGAGAAGTAATGTAGTTGTTGTTTTTGGCCTCCCAAACAACAGAACTTGCATTGACATCATCAGTAAAACTGATTCCTCCGTCATGACTAGAGTAAGCCCGAGAAGGATTGTCTTTCATGAATACCAAGCCATGTTGGTCGGGATGGTGATTGGGGTACATTTTAAAATCAGGGCGAGTGGTATTTACACCGTATCCACCAATCCATGCAGTTTGAGTATTGCTTCTATAAGCATCATCGCTTCTCCATAAATTGGTAGCACCTATAAATACTTTATTGGTATCTGTAGGATGAACTTTTACGTAGAGGTCATAACCTCCTTGGGTGCTGAAATATCCAAAATCACCGCCTTTGTCCGGTAAATTTGCACTTCTATTTGACCATCTGCCACCGGCACCATTTCCGGCACCTGAGATGTAATCATATTTCCATAAGCTGTTCCATTCTTTGACCCCTAGAAAATTGGTGCTAACAAAACCGGAATTGGTGGTAACAGAAGCCATAAAATACACCTGTTTTTCATCTGAAGGTGCAATGCCAATTGCTATTCTGCCATATGTGCTTGGAAATCCGACAGGGGTAATAGAGGTCCAGGTTTCACCATCAGGACTTCGCCACAATCCTCTGTGAGTGCTTTCATTGCTTAGAGTAGCGTATACAGTACCATCTGAAGTAATGGCAACATCTGTGTAATAAGAGTATGTACCAATTGCACCTGAACGTTTTTTCTTCCATGTTTTACCACCATCAATAGATTTGTATAAGCCACTGTAAACAGCCGCATACAATTCATCTTCTGTGGTATTTGAATAATCGAGTGCTATGTTCCAGACACCGTCAAAATCACTGTCGAAACTGGTTTGACTGGCCCCTACTGTAGAAGCGATTTGGGTCCATGTTTCACCACCGTCTGTACTTTTCATGATACCTTCTCCGTAGAAATAAGCACCACCAGCACTTCCGCTACTTCCGGAGAGTTCACCGGTTCCGGCATACCAATTATTGGTCTTACCAGCCCTTTTGTCTTGAATGAGGCAAGTAATGGCTCTTACCGGGCAATCAGTTTTGTACCATGAGTTACCACCGTCTTTCGATTTAAAAATGCCGCCGGTAGCCGAACCGGCAATCACTTCAGAGGGATTGTCAACATTAACACCAATTGCACGTGTTCTACCGCCAAGGTTGTTTGGGCCACGAGCTTTCCAAATATCATCTCTTTTTATGTCGTTGTTGATGGGTAAACTTTCGGCAAATGCAAGCTCTTGAATTCTGATGTTGTATGGAATTTTACCTGTTGCAGGATCAGCAAGAATCTTTCTGTAATAGGCATCTGATTCAACTTTAACCAGCCCTTCATTTTCTTCATTTTCAGTATATTCAACTTGTGTTTTTGAATTGATTGACGTTGGCAAACAATTATATACAAGAAACAATGTGAGAATTGCAACAGAAGATAGGGTTAAGGTCCATTTCATAACTTCAATATTAATAAAATTTCAACAAATGGATTGATAAAGAAAGTACTTTGTTTGAGCCCGATTTAAGTTAAAGTGGGTTGAATAAGACTTGGGCATTTTTCAAATATATATAAAGCACAGAAAATCAATTATTTAATAGATTGGCGCATTGTTTTGTGAAACAAAATGAGAACAAAAGGGTTTAAATTCAACAAGGCGATGAGAAGAAATCAAAACAAAGGAATTAATATTGCAGATAGGATTTGAGCGCAACACAATCAATTGTTAATGAACAAGAACTGGTCTCGAAATTAAAATTTGGAGACAAACAAGCTTTCGCACGTTTGTATGACAGCTACAGTTCTGCATTATTAGGTGTTATCATGCGCACAATCGATAATGAAGACATCGCCAACGACATTCTACAAGATGTATTCGTAAAAATTTGGAAGAACATACAATCTTATCAACCTGAAAGAGGCCGGTTGTATACCTGGATGTTGAACATTGCCAGGAATTCGGCCATTGATTACAGCCGTTCTGCACAAAATAAGAACGAACAGTTAAACCAAAGTATGGAGGATTCCGTATATCATGTTGACAGCAGTTTTAGCGTCAAACAGGAAACGGATGTCATAGGTTTAAAAAAAATAGTTGAAAAATTGAGCGAAGACCATCAGATCATACTCGACTTTGTCTATTTCAAGGGATACACGCAAGATGAAGCTTCAAAAGCTTTAAATTTGCCCCTGGGAACAGTTAAATCAAGGGTGAGGGCTGCTATCAATGAACTCAGAAAAATACTTGGGAGGGAGTTAACGTGAACATTCAAACGTACATAGAATCAGGCATCTTGGAGCGATTTGTCATGGGCGAAACCGATGAAAGGGAAAGCCGTGAAGTGATGGATTTGGCTGCTAAACACCCGGAAATTTCGAATGAAATTGCCAGGATAGAGGATGCTTTGTTTGAATTGTCTTCGGCAGCTTCGGTTCAACCTAAAGCTGATACCAAATCTAAATTGATGGACGAGTTGTTTGGTCAGGATGAAATTGTAAAACCGAATCCTCAGATCAATGAGACCAGGATTGTTCCAATTGGAGGAAGATCCAAAGGTTTAAGCAAATGGCTAGTAGCTGCTTCTGTAGCATTGATTGCAAGTGTTGCAGTTAATGTGACATTGTATTCTAAGCTTCAAACATCTGAAACTGCATATTTGTCTCTTGTTCAGGAAAAACAGGAATTGGCGGCCAATCAAAAGGTGATTCAAGCCGGTTACGAAGAAAGCAAGCAACGACTGGAGCGATTCGTGTCAAATGATATGATGCGCGTTACTTTAAAAGGCGTCAATTCACAACCTCAAGCCAATGCTTCAGTATTTTACGATTCTGCTTCCGGTGAGGTGTTTTTGCATGTTGCTAAAGTTGATCAGATCCCTTCAGATAAGCAATTGCAGTTGTGGGCCATAGTGGATGGTAAACCGGTTGATGCAGGTGTATACGATGCCAGCACCGGAGAGGCAATTGTAAAAATGAAAAGCAGTGCCAAACCTAGTGCCTTTGCCATCACGATCGAAAAATCAGGAGGAAGTCAGGTTCCTACCCTCGACCAAATGATACTTTTTGGTCAAATTTCCTCCTAAAACTTGTTTTTCTGTAGAATTTATTTATTTTAGTGCTTAATTAAGTTGGTGATATGCTGACTTTTAAACTTAAATATGATGAATACAAAACTAAAAAACTCTATTTTTAAAGTTATCTTCTTTTCATTGTTCTTATGCAGTACAATAAGCGCATTTGGTAACTGTAATGTTAATGCCTCATTCACTGTATCAGTTGATAAGAACAGAACGATTACGATCAACAATACCAGTACAGGGGCAAATCGTTATCAATGGATTCTCGGAGATGGAAATACCTCTGCCCAATCTTCTCCAATCCATCAATACAACGATTTAGGGGTATATATAATTTACCTGACCGCCTATGACACAACTCTTAACAATTGTTTTGACACTGCCTCATATATCATAGATATTCCGGGTTGTAGAATTAAGGCTGATTTTAGATACAATGTTGTCAATGGAGATGAGGTGTATTTTACTAACTTTTCGGAATATTATAACAGCGGCTATGTTCAATTTTATTGGGATTTTGGAAATACAAACGTATCTTCTATGAAGGACCCTGTTAATTATTATAATGATATAGTAATGACGACATATACAGTTCGATTAATTGTTTTAGACACCTCACTAGGTAATTGCCGGGATTCAGTAGTTACTACAATCACTACACTTAAACCTTGTGACACCAATGATTTTACTTACGATTTCATTACAGATAAGAAAGTG
>DASWYG010000161.1:0-10948 GCA_036405075.1 Bacteroidia bacterium
AATTGTAGAAATTGGAACTCACAGCAGTCTTGTTCAAGCAAAAGGAAAATACTTCGAACTTGTTCGAAATCAATTAGAATTGGAAGTGTAATTTATGGAGAATGATATAGATAAAAACTCTGATATTAAAGAGAAAGAACAATTGTTGTTTGAAACCAGAAGCGAAGATGCTCAAGAAATAATTGGGAAAATGCCTTCTTGGATCATACGATGGGGCATTGCGGTTATTAGCATAATTGTATTGGCTGTTCTTATGGTTTCAGGATTTGTCAAATCTCCTGATATTGGCAGCTATCCTGTAGTTATTTTAAGAAGCAATCCGGATACAATTGTAAAATCTATGCTTGATGGTCGCATAAAAGAGTTGTTTGTGAAAAATGGCAGTCATGTTTCTAAAGGTGATCCGATAGTTTTAATGGATAATGAGGCTAATTTTTATGATGTTCTAAAAGCAAAGCAAATGGCTCAGAAGATTGATACTTCAATGTCTTACCATGGGAAGATAAACATTGAAGATGATTTAAGCCTTGGAGAATTGAAATATGAGTTTCAGTCTTTTCTTGTTTCATTAAAGCTGTTCCAGGAGGCTGAATTTACCCCATCACAGAGTTATCAAATTCATGAAAATATTAGAACTACTGCGAGACGATTTGTTCAAATGTGTGATGATTGGGAGAAAAAATACCTTATTAGAAGCGTTGGTGATGGCAAAGTTGTTTTTTTGAAAGATATGTCTTCAAATACTTATGTAAGAAATAAGGAAGATCTATTTGTCGTAAAAAACACGAATGAAGAGACAGACTTAAGTATCATTGGTGTGATTCAAAATGAAATGAAATTTGCTTTAAAAGAAGGACAAGAAATAAATTTAAAACTTCTCGATTACCCATTTCAAGAATTTGGTGTTATCAAAGGTAAGATCGTTAAAATATCCGGCAAATTGCCGAACGGAAAATGCTATGTATACATTCATACGGTCAATAATAAACTTCGTACAACCAAGGGTTATGATTTTAATGATTATAACAGTTTGAGCGCAAGCGGCGAGTTTGTGCTAAGAGATGAAACAATATTACAAAAACTGTTGAATAGGATATAGAGGGCGTTTTTTGTTGTTATGTCTCTGCTATGCTATTATGAGCTTCAATTTGTTTATCGATTGAATTGAGTCATTGATAAAGTGAGTATATTTCTGATCGAACTCATGTGGGGAGTTGTGTGCACTTGTTTATCTTTGCAGCAATGGTCATTCACTTAGGTATCATCAGAGAAGAGAAACAACCGGCCGACAAACGCGTGGCTTTTACTCCGGGTCAATGTGCTGAGCTCAAAGCCCAGTATCCCAAAATGAAAATCTATATACAGCCCTCTAAAGACCGCTGTTTTGGCGATGAACTTTATGAGAAAGTAGGAGTAGAGATTAAAGAAGATCTCAGTCACTGCGATTTTCTCTTTGGAATCAAAGAAGTGCCTTATGACAAATTGATTCCCGGTAAAAAATACCTTTTCTTTTCACATACCATCAAGAAACAGGCGCACAACAAACAACTCATGCATGCCATGATCGAAAAAAACATCCATTTGGTGGATTATGAGACCCTCAGATGGAAGAGTGGTGATAGAATTCTTGGTTTTGGTCGATTTGCGGGTGTTGTGGGCGCGTATAACGGACTTTTGACCTGGGGGAGGAAGTTTGGGTCGTTTGACTTAAAGCCGGCTTACCAGTGTCTTGATTATGCAGAATTGAAAAACGAACTCAAAAAAGTAAAATTGCCAAACATCAAAATCATTTTGACCGGCAATGGAAGGGTTTCACTGGGTGCATTGGAGTTGTTGAAAGAAGCCGGAATTAGACAGATCACTGCGGCTGACCTGCTCACAAAAGTGTATTCAGAACCGGTTTTTGCCGATCTGCTTACCGAGAATCTATATGAGCGTATTGATGGAAAACCTTATGATAGAAGTGATTTTCACCATGACCCTACTCGCTACAGATGTGTGTTCCGATATTATTTACCTCATTGTGATCTTTTGGTCAATGGTATTTACTGGGATGAGAAAATGGACAGGTTGTTTTCTGAAAATGATACCCGCCAGCCAACTTTCAAAACAAGAGTCATAGCCGATATCAGCTGCGATATCAAAGGCAGTGTGCCCATTACGTTAAAAGACACCAAAATAACAGATCCGGTTTTTGGTTATGATCCGGTGACCATGAAAGAATGTGAACCTTATCAGGAGCAAAGTATAGACATTATGGCTGTCAGCAATTTACCTACCGAATTGCCCAGAGATGCCAGTGAAGGATTTGGTGCAATGTTATTGGAATATGTGGTGCCAGAGTTGTTGAAATTAGAAAGCCAGATCATCGACCACGCTACCATTTGTAAGGAAGGTAAACTCACGCCCGAATTTGAATACCTTGCCGATTACGCCTATTGATCATATAAAAATTACATAAAAAAAACGCTCCGGTTAGGAGCGTTTTTTATTTAATTTCAAATAAGATTATTCTTCAATGAGAGGAGGGTTAATGAAAGAAAGTTTAGCAGTTTCTTTCTCTTGATCAGAACGCATACCCATTCCAAGATCACCAGCATTGCTCACATAGTAAGCCAATTCTTTTAGGCTTTTGTAAAGGTCAACAGCGAAGGTGGGATCAAGTTTTGGGAAAATGTGATTCAAACCGCTCAATTTCTCAGCCAATACTTTGTTTCTTTCGAATGTGGTATGAGGCAAATGTTTGATGAAGTCGTCAATAGATGCTTCTGTATGCCCGTCGATGGTCTTGTATACACCACTCACATCTCTGGTCTCTGAATAGGTCTTGATGTGAATGATCTTCACAGCTTGTGCAATTTCTTCAGGTCTGAAATCACCGTCGGAACCGGCAACCAGTGCAGATACCATTATGGGCGCTTCCAGTATCAGTTGCTTTTCGGAAGCGGATAAATGTTCAATTTTGCTCAGCATACAATTGTTTATATTACTTTTGCGCAAAAGTACGGTTTTTTTATTTTGGCTGCAATGTGGCAAATAGTGAAATTTTTTCTCCGCGAGGAATGGAAAGGCAAATACGCTGTAATTGGCGTGCTGCTATACATTTTCACTGCTGTACTCATTTCTTATCTTACAGTTCAAGGCATGGACAAAGTGCAATATGCCTCAGTTTTCTGGATCATTGTCATCTTTACTACACTTCAGGGCATTGCCAAAGGTTTTATGCAAATGCGCAAAGGAAGTTTTGTTTTCTGGCATCAGATGTGCTCACCCTGGCAGTTTCTGGCTGCACGTATGCTGGTGTCAACCCTGTTGATGATGATCTTCACAGCTTTCACCTTTCTTCTGTTTGTGTCCATGCATGGCAGTGTCGACATGTCGTATTCAGGATTTTTATTGACCACCTTTCTTACAGGTATGGGCATCTCCTCAGTGTTCACCATCAGCAGCAGCATTGCTGCTAAAACAGATAATCCGGGTGTCCTTTTGCCGGTGCTTACTTTTCCTGTTATTCTACCTGTTTTACTTGTAGGGGTCAAAGCGGGAAAGAAATCAGTAGATGATTTGGGTTTCTATACCCTTACCGGAGACATTGCCATTTTATTGCTATTCAATTTGCTGATCGTGGTGCTTGGCATCATCCTGATGAAATTCATTTGGAAAGAATAAATTCAAAGGGTCTGAAAAATGTTTTGAGCAAACATCCTCCAAGTATGCCTTGCACAATTTGCCTTAGATCAAAATATCCGTTTTAGTGGTATAGTTTTGTTTTTAAGACGAGTTCAAAACAAAGGAACAAATCCTTCAGGTTTTAAACTTTCATGATAGTGGTGAATGAATTCAGGCTCATTGCTGCGAATACATCCAATGCCAATTTTATAAAACTCAAAAAACAAAAGCCAATCTTCTTTGCCCCATTCTTTAATGCTTTCGTCATAACCACCTGTTTTTATGAAGTCGCTTTTCCTTGAAGCCATCATGCCGGTACTTTCAGTGTAGTACCTGCCACTTCCATCTTCATTGGTGTACCAAACATGGGGAAACCATGCACTGTATCGTGTTGCATACCGGTTCACTTTTAATACAATGTCTTTGGGTAAACTCATGTCTGCGTCGCAGATCAAAATGAGGTCTAAAGTTGATTGTTTAACAGCGGTATTGAATGAAATGCTTCGTGCAAATTTTTGATCAATACATTGATAAATCAGTTTGCCGGTCCAAAGTTTTTCAATTTCAGATTTGAGGTCTGAAACATCATTGCTGCCACAATCAAAAACAGAAAGTTCTATTAAATCTTTGTGTTCGCAAGCATTCAATGAAGGCAGCGCATAATTTAATAGGTTATGACTCCTGTTTTTGATGCCTATGCACAGTGAAATGGCTTGTAAGGAAGTTGTTGATCTACGAGTGTTTTTCCAAGCTTTAAAGTCAGAAAGAAGCGTTGAATATCCCAGCCATTTTCTTTGTGGTGATTTGAAAACAAACCACAAAAATTGTTTGAGCTTTGGCGGTAATAAACGCTTGAAGAATCTCATTCTAAAATCACAAATGAACCGCAATGATCACTGTGCACATACTCACCAAGAATGCCACTTGCCTTGAGGTTATTTCGCAGGTTGTTGCTAATGGAGATGTAATCGATTCTCCAACCCTTGTTTCTTGATCTGGCTCCAGACCTGAAGCTCCACCATGTGTAATGATGTGGCTCCGGGTTCAGTACCCTGAATGTGTCTACCATGCCATTGTCAAACCATTTGTCCATCCAAGCCCTTTCTTCAGGCAAGAAACCGCTCGAGTTTTTGTTGCCAACCGGATCGTGAATGTCTATTGGTTGATGGCAAATGTTGTAATCACCACAAACCACCAGTTTTGATTTTTGATGGTTCTTGTTGATGAACTCTAAAAAAGCATCTAAAAATTCGTATTTTACTTGTTGTCTGATGTCGCCGGTAGTTCCGGAAGGGAAATAACAACTCATGATGTCGTATCCATTGATTCGCGCATTGAGCACACGACCTTCTGCATCAAATAGAGGATGACCCATGCCAATCTCTGTTTTTTCTACTTTGTGTTTGCTTAAAATGCCAACACCACTGTATCCTTTTTTCTGTGCCGGAAACCAATGGCATTCATATCCCAATTGTTTGAAAGCATCCTGATCGATATCGCTTTCGAGTGCTTTTATTTCCTGTAAACAAACAACATCAGGGTTTTCCTTTGCTAAAAAATCAGTAAATCCTTTGCTCATGGCAGAGCGTATTCCGTTTACATTGTATGTGATGATTTTCATTTTAAGAGAGTGATTTGCAATATTAAAGTGGAAAGATTAAAGTTGAAAGAAAAAAGATTAAAGTTGAATGTCATTATTTCTGCTCAAATCTGTGTTGATCTGTGACTCAATGCTCCAAAAAGATTGGTCTTATGCAGAATTAAACAGAGAGTTGGGGACATCCACTAAACTTCAATCTCAAGTTGTGATTTTTCTTTGGACATTCAATACAAAAAACTACTTTTGCGCGCCCTTAGTGCCTAATAATTAATTGATTAAATAGATAAATAGTTAAATTTTTTATATAAAAATATGAGTCAAAATCAGCAATGGACTTTTGAAGCCATTCAATCCATATACGAGATGCCTCTTCTGGATCTTGTGTTCAAAGCAGCAACTGTTCATCGTGAAAATGATGCTTATTCTGAAGTTCAGATCAGTAACCTCATTTCAATTAAAACCGGAGGCTGTGTTGAAGACTGCGCCTATTGTCCTCAAGCAGCCAGATACCACACAGAGGTTGATGTGCATGCTTTGATGCCACTCGAAAAAGTAATGAGTATGGCCGAACAAGCTAAAAACAGAGGTGCCTCCAGAGTTTGTATGGGTGCATCATGGCGTGAAGTAAGAGACAACAAAGATTTTGATCGCGTGCTCGAAATGGTTTCTAAAGTCAATGACATGGGAATGGAAGTGTGTTGTACTTTAGGCATGTTAACGCCTGAACAAGCACAAAAACTAAAAGATGCAGGATGCTTTGCCTATAACCATAACCTCGATTCGTCGGAGGGGTTTTATGACAAAGTGATCACCACACGCACTTATCAGGATCGCTTAGATACACTTGATCATGTTCGCAAAGCAAAATTAACAGTATGCAGTGGTGGTATCATCGGTATGGGTGAAACACATGAAGATCGCATAGGTATGCTGCATACACTGGTGAATTTACCTGAACCTCCTGATTCGGTTCCTGTAAATGCCTTGGTTGCCGTAAAAGGTACACCACTCGAAAATCAAAGTAAAGTGCCTTTTGATGAAGTGGTAAGAATGGTAGCAACAGCCAGAATCATTATGCCTAAAAGTGTAGTGCGTTTATCTGCAGGTAGAAATGATATGAGCATTGCCGAACAAACCTTGTGTTTCATGGCTGGAGCCAATTCGATTTTTGCAGGCGAAAAACTTTTAACCACCCCCAATCCGGATTATGATGAAGATATGGCCATGTTTAAAATGTTGGGACTTAGACCCCGTGCGCCATTCAAAGATGTAGTTCAAGAACATGTCTCTAACTAATACCGAAAGCTTCCTGAGAGAAGAACTTGAGAGCCGAAAAGAAACAGGCAATTTAAGAGCATTGCCATCTCCTTTGATTGGTGTTGACTTTTGTTCGAATGATTATTTGGGATTTGCCCATTATCCTCCTACTGAATTGACAAATTTGGTTCAAGGTAAATCCGGTTCTAGTTCATCCAGATTAATTGCAGGAAACTTACAGGAACTGATCGATACAGAAACATATCTTTCTAAGGCACATCAAAGCGAGGCAGCATTGTTGTTCAATTCGGGGTATGCAGCTAATACCGGCTTGTTGTCTGCTATTGGAGATAAACATTCACTGTTTATATACGACGAATATTGTCATGCCAGTATCATTGACGGCATGCGTTTGAGCTTTGCAAAAAGGGTTAAATTCAAACACAATGACATAGACAGTTTAAGGGCTGCATTGATCACCAGCAAAGCCGAACGTCGATTCATTGTTATAGAATCTGTTTATTCAATGGATGGAGATGCGGTTGATGTTGAGTCGATCATGACCATGGCCCGTGAATTTGATGCTGAATTGATCGTTGATGAAGCCCACGCCATAGGTGTATCAGGGCCTGAAAATAAAGGTTTGTTTCATGGTAAAAATGTATTCGCTAAGGTCTTGACATTTGGAAAAGCATTAGGACTGCATGGCGCAGCAGTATTGGGTTCACAAACATTGATCGATTTTCTGGTGAATTTTTCAAGGCCCTTTATTTATACCACTGCAATGCCACCTGATCAAGCAAAAAAAATCATGCAAGCTTATGAAGCTGTAAAAAATACAGATAGAACAATTCAACTTCATTCAAGAATAGTTAAATACAAGCAATTGGTAACTGAATTGGGATTGCAAAAATGCATGAGTTTGAATGAAGGTCCCATTCAAGTGCTAATGCTGCCGGGCAATCAGGCTGCCAAAGAGTTCGCTTCGACATTGTCTAAATCCGGTTTAGATGTCAAAGCGATTCTGTCACCTACAGTGCCCGAAGGGAAAGAACGTTTGAGAATCAGTTTGCATGCTTTTAATGAAGACAGTGAAATAGAATTTTTATTGAAGAAAATACACGAATTGAAGTCATGAGATACATCATAGCAGGTATACATACAGGTATTGGAAAGACAGTGGTTGCCGCTGTTTTGAGTAAAGTGTTGAATGCCAATTATTGGAAACCGGTTCAAGCCGGCGTAGAAGATCCAACAGATACTGAAACCATTCTTGGTTTATTGAAAGGTGAGGCTAAAATCATCCCTGAACGATACATCTTGAAAATGCCCGCATCACCTCATATTGCAGCACATGTTGAGGGAATAAAGATTCAGCTATCGGATTTTGAATTGCCTCAGCACGACAGTTTGATCGTTGAAACAGCAGGTGGTATCATGAGCCCTTTGGGTGATGGTATTACCAATCTGGACCTGATGCAGAAGTTTGGACTGCCAGTAATTTTGGTCATTGGCGATTACTTGGGAAGCATCAATCACAGTTTGTTGAGTATTGAATTGTTAAAGTCAAGTAAGTTGACTATAAAAGGTCTGGTGTTTAGTGGAGCTGCTGTACAATCCAGCAGGGATTTTATAGTAGAATATTCAGGACTACCGGTATTAGCAGAAGTGCCTCATCTGAATCTTCAGGATGATGAGGAATTTGAACAATACTGCCAGAGTGAAGGCAATAGGATCAAGGAGGTCTTGAGCAAATGAGCAGTGCAGTATGGCATCCATTTACGCAGGAAGCACTGGCACCCGAACCCATTAAAATTCTAAGCGGGAAGGGGGCAAAATTGTATACAGAAGACGGTAGAGTCATCTTGGATGCAGTTTCGTCTTGGTGGGTCAACATTCATGGACATTCTGAAGTCAAAATAGCAGAGGCCATTTATACACAGGCAACCGAGTTAGAACATGTAATTTTTGCCGGATTCACGCATGCACCAGCCATACAATTGGCCGAGAGTTTGTTGAGGATCTGTCCTGGAAGTTTTAATAAAGTGTTTTATTCTGACAATGGCTCTACAGCAGTGGAAGTGGCCATAAAGATGGCTTTGCAATTTCATTACAATTTGGGTCATGATAAGAAGAAAATCATTGCATTAGAAGGTGCATATCACGGCGATACATTTGGTGCTATGTCGGTGGGAGGAAGAAGTGCCTTCAATGGTCCATTTGCTGATAAATTGTTTGATGTTGATTTCATACCTGTTCCAAATGAAAGCAACTTTGAATCTGTACTCAATTTGTTTCAGTCATACCTGGAAAAGGGAGATGTTGCGGCCTTTATTTTCGAACCTTTGCTCCAGGGTACGGCGGGAATGAAAATGTATAAAGCAGAGTATTTAGACAGTTTGATCCGCTCAGCGAAACAACATGGAGTTTTGTGCATTGCAGATGAGGTGATGACCGGATTTGGTCGTACTGGACACTTATTTGCTTGCGAGTACATAAATGAAACTGCAGATGTGATGTGTTTGTCAAAAGGGATCACAGGTGGATTTATGCCATTGGGTGTTACGCTGTGTACATCAAAGATTTATCAAGCGTTTCATTCAAGCGATAGGATGAAGACATTTTTTCATGGCCATTCATATACCGGCAATCCGCTTTCGTGCGCTGCAGCAAATGCTTCATTGGAACTCTTATTGAGCAAGGAAAGACAACATGATATTACCAGGGTATCGGCATTTATGAGCCGCTTTTGTGAAGAGTTAAAAACCATTCATTCTGTGTCATCTCCAAGAAATATAGGCACTGTATTGGCCTTCGAATTGGAGAGTGATAACAACAATTATTTCAGTGGCATTCGAGATAAGATCTATGATTATGCCATTCAAAATGGTGTTTTGTTGCGCCCTTTAGGCAATACGGTTTATCTGATGCCCCCTTATGTGATCAGTGACGATGAATTGGAAAATATAAGAACAGTGGTTTTAAAAATGATAAAATACATTCATGATGGAGAATAAAGAAACATTGGAACAGTTTGTAGAAGCTGTAGTAACAAATGATTCATTGCATGGCAAATGGTTGAACACATTGTCGATGATGGAGAATTCGGGTGCCCGTAAAATCAAGAGATGTGAGCACCCAGTGTTTGTAAATGAATTGATATTGAAACATGCCTCCGAGGAATCAAGACATGCGTATTATTTGAAGAAACAAATAGCTAAAGTTGCGGCAGGAGAGTTTCCCACTTATGAAGCTCAATACGTTTTTGCAGCTAAGCAAAGTCAGAGGTATTTGGATGTGTTGGACATACAAATTTGCAGGTTTTTGAAGGACACTTTTTCATACAAATCTGATCAATTGAAATACGCCGCCTATTTGTTGGTGACATTTGCAATTGAGGTAAGGGCTGATGCCTTGTATCCCATCTATCAATCGGCTTTGGACAAAGTAAGAAGTAAGGTGAATGTAAAGAGCATCATTGCAGAAGAGATCGGTCATTTGGCCGAGATGCGCAATCAGATTGCTGACTTGTTTGATGAGCCTGAATTTGTCTCAAATAAGGTCATAGAAATGGAAGCTGTGTTGTATGAAGAGTGGGCTGACTCTTTATTAGAAGATTTAGGGTATAGGAAATAGGGGAATGGACAATGATCATTGATTGTCCAAAGCAGGGTTCGATGAAATTTATTGGGTTGAATTTTAAATTATTGCAAAATAATTTGAACTATTTGTCACAAAAAGGTCATTTTAATCGTCTATTGAATATAAAAACCTTAAATTTGATTTAATTTAACTTCGGATTTTAGTTAAAAGGAAATCCTAAAACAAACTAGCCTAATGAAAAAAGTCATTTATCTTGCATTAGCTTTTTTGACTGTAGCCATCAGTTACAATTGCAAAAAAAGCCTTCCGGCTCCTGATCCCGGAAATGTTAAACTCTATTTACCTGAAAAACCTTACAACTACGCAGCTGTGCGTGAAGGCAATTCAACAAAATTCTTGTATTATGAGGATGGGCAACCGGTTAATGATGACAAAGCTACTTTGGGTAGGGTATTGTTTTATGATAAAGCTCTTTCTCTGAACAGTACCATTGCTTGTGCTTCTTGTCATATTCAAGCGAATGGCTTTGCCGATAGAACTTCTTTCAGTGTTGGCTTTGAAGAAAAACTGACCTTGCGAAATTCAATGAGCATTTGCAACCTGACAGAAGAACGTAATGTGGGTTATTTCTGGGATGGCAGACGCAGCACCATCAGAGATCTGGTAATGGATCCCGTTGCCAATCACATTGAAATGGGCTTCGATCGCATCGATCTCATCGCAACTAAAATCAATAAGCTGCCATACTATGCTGATCTGTTTAAAAAAGCCTATGGTACCACCACTGCTTCAGAAGACAAGATCCGTGAAAGTATGGGG
>DASWYG010000162.1:0-5698 GCA_036405075.1 Bacteroidia bacterium
AATTAACTGATCTGCAACCTAATTCATTGGCTCGTTTAAGAATTTGATACAGTGCCTGACGGTAAATACTGAAAGGTGCATCATAACTTTTTCGGATACCAATGAACATGGCGTTATACACATTCCCGGAAATGTAATTGAATACCACAGCGACTTCTTCAGCGCCAGAATCTGATTTTAATTTGATCGAAAGCACTTCCCAATTTTTGGCGAAAGCAATTTTTTGAAACAAAGTCTTAGGTAAATTGTATGTGTTCAGTTTATAACTGCCTTCTTTCACCTCATTGTACAATTCAACCCAGTTTTCAATTTTGCTTTCATCCGGGTGTCCGATGATGTCTACATCAAATCTATTTTCATGTCTAAGGATTTCGCTTCTTAGATGATACCTTTCTTTTTTAGAAAGTGTACTCAGATACTGATCCTCTCCTTTCCATTGTAAATTTTTATGGATATTGGTTTCAGGCATCTGTATTTTGAAGAATCCATTTTCAAGCATGAGTTTGTCCATTTGGTTGTTGCCATCCTGGAAATCTCTGAGCATAATCGAACTGGCATTGTATTGCTTTTGAAGCTGAGACGCCATTGCATACATTTCATTATAAGCTTGTTTTTTAAAGTTGCTGATTTCTAAAGTATAGATATGATTGCCTTCAGTTAGTAAAGATCCGGTCATCACCATTTTAGAAGTTAAGAAATACTTGTCATCATTTTGTCGGATCTGTTCAATCTTTTCAGATACAGCTTCATGGGCCAACATATCTTCCTTACACAATGCTGTAGTGAAAAAAGTAGCCAAAATGATTTTGTCGTTGGATTTTTCCCTAACCATTAAATAATCAAACTCCCAATTGTTTTCAGGTTCAGGATTATTTTTAAATGCATCTTCTAAAAATGTTAGTCCATCATAATCAAAACTACCTTTTCCTTCAAACATCTCATTCCAGGTATTTTTATTGATTTCTGAAATGGATTTGAATTTCTCGATTTTCAATTGAGAAGACATCAATTGATTGGCGAGACTTTCTTTATGCTTTTTGGTTTTTGGAGAATCTAGTTTAAATGACTTATAAATAAGGTCTCTTGAAAAATTTTGTTCTTCGAGAACTTTGTCGAAGTGATGCGCCATAGATTCGACCATTCCTTCAATTTGACTGAAGGTATGCAAACGGGTAATGGTAAATCTGACACCGGTATTTTTCATTGGAACTGCCGGGAAGGCACCCAAATTGGTGTAATAGCCATCTTCCATCATGTTTCTGATAAGTTGATAACCCACTTTTGGCAAACCAACACCAACAAAGAAAACAGGAGAATCCAAATCTTTGATCAGAGGCAATTCAGCTTTTTTGATCATCAAATTGGCATATTTGATGTTTTCATGCAAATCCGTTTGCATTGCATTTATTTCATCTGAGAGATGAATATCTGCAGAAGCCAAAGCTGCTCCCAATGCGCCAGGTTGCATAGGACCGGATGTAATCATTGGTCCACCACAGGTACGAACAAAATTTGCCATTTTAGCACTTGGGAAAACCATCACAGCACCACCGGTTGCAAATGCTTTGGCCAAACTAATGGCCAATACCATTTTAGGATGCAGGTCGACATGATTGAGGACATAGCCTCTACCGTATTTACCATAGCAGCTCATGCCGTGCGCATCATCAACATAATAGTGAAACCTCTCATATTTATTGAGGAGTTCATAAACTTTCTCGACTGGTGAACCATCTCCATACATTGAGTAAATGCCATCGGCCATGTACCAAACTTTGTGATACTTTTTGCTGAGTTCAGCAATTCTTTCCTCTAAAATATCCATTCTGTTGTGTCGAAGCAATTCGACATGGATGCCTTTTGGTTTAAGAAGAGCAGCAGCAGTTTGCACAGAGTTGTGTACCTGGTGATCGAGAATTACCGCATCATTATCAGAAACAACCACAGGAATGGTTGCAATGTGACCAAGAGTAGTTGTTGGAGCAACAACACAGTGAGCACCAAAGATGGCGTTGAACTTGGCTTCCAGTTCTTGATAATGAATGGATGAAATGTAGGCCCTAGAGGCCGAGAATTGTGTTCCATAGCTTTCAACAGCTTTAATGTTGCCATCGATCAGTCTTCTATCAAACTCGAGACCGAGGTAACTACAAGAGCTGAAGTTTACCAGTTCGCGATGATCGATAGAAAGCATGTTTCCATGCAGTATCTGATCTGACACACTCAGGTGAAGAATTCCGCTGTTCTTCCCGTCCGTGATGACATCATTGACAGTATGGAGAAAATTGTTCATAAGTTATGGATAAGTATTAGCTGGTACAAAGTTGAACATTTCATTCAATAATTCAAAGAAAAATGTCAAAAATTTAGTACTTTAATACCAGAAGCAATCCTTTCTTCTATCTATTTACCTGATTTTTAAGTATTTAAACATTCAACATTATTCACAAAAAATAACCATTTAAAAAACAGGCAACTGTATGCTCAATTAGACATTCTTGACAAGTCCTTTAATCAAATTTAAGTGAAAAAATAGATTCTGTTTAACTCAATATAGTCTAGTATAATAATACTAATAAAATACATCAAATACATTCATATAAGATTGATATACAACATTTTAAATGCATACAACAACAGTGTAAATAATCAAATTTTTACATGAATTTTCTTCAGAATAAGTAAAAAAACCCAGGTCTTTCACCCCGTTTTTAAGCCGGCTTTATCCACAATTGAATAGAAGTCAAATGTTCACTTCATCACACACTTATCAACAGATAATCAAGGTTTTCTGACAGTTTAAATGGTATAAAAAGCCGAAAACGCGAAATCCAATTAATATAACCTGTTTAAAACCTGTAAAACAATGGTGTAAATCCATTTATTTTTATTAAGTTTGCCTCAAGTTAAAGTAGAATGAAAGTATTCGAAAACAATCAAATCCGTATGGAGATCAACGATGGGATATTGATCGCCACATATAAAGCCGGATTGAAGTTATCAATCGATGATGCGAAAGATATTGTGCAGGAGAGATTGAAATTATTGGAAGGTAAACCATTGCCAGTATTAATTATCGATTCTGGAGTAATTAGCATGGAAAAATCTGCCCGTGATTATTTGTCCTCAGATGAAGGAACCCTAGGTATAAAATGCGCAGCCATAATCGAAAACTCATTTTTTAGTAAGGTCCTCATTAATTTCTTCCTCAGACTGACAAATCCCAAAATCCAAGTTAAAGCATTCAGTAACAAAGAAGACGCTCTTAAATGGTTAAAAAGTAATTAAACATTTCGATTACCCAATTCATCAGAAACTTTATAAAACGTAACATAAACTTTATACACTAATTATAGCCTTGTCAAGCCCAATCAATTTTGAATTAGATGAAAGGTTCCTTCAGTTGGAGGATACACTTCTTGCTTATTCTCATGGAGATTTTTCTAAAAAATTAAACCTCTCTGATAATTTAGATACCCTTGATTCTATTATGTCCGGCATTAATATGTTAGGAGAAGAATTAGAGGAAACTACCATTAAAAGAGACTTCTTTAACTCTGCATTTCACTCAATCACAGATAGTTTGGTGGTTATTGACAATGCCGGGGTAATCATAGATTTTAACGAAAGTTTCGTGGTACTACTGGAACATAAAAAAGAAGAAATAAGTGGACAAAACCTTACTAAGTTTTTAAAATTCAATAGTTTATCAAAAACAATTGAAAAATTAAATAAGGACCTTAAAGCAATTGATTTTGAATCTGAAGTTACCAATTCATCAGGTAAAAAGATTTCAGTCGAATGCCATGTTTCTGTTATCGATAACAACAAATGTCAGTCTTTGGTTAAAATTCATGACCTGACATACAAGATCCAACAAGAAGCTGGCAGAATCGCAACCATCATCAAAACCCAGGAAGAAGAACGCAACAGGGTTGCTTCAGATCTACACGATAGCATTGGTCAGCAAATTTCTGCTCTTAAATTTTACTTTGATTCTATTCAAAAGCAAAAAGATGAAAAATTGCGCAATGCGCTTTTGAAAAAAACAGAAGCATTGATAGATAACGTAGCCGATGAGATCAGAAACATCTGTTTCCAATTGATGCCAAGATCAGTTGAAAAATTCGGAATTACCCAATCGATCAAACAACTTGCCGATTTGATTCATTTCAGCACAGGTATTAAATTTGATTTGAGATTGACCGATTCTGAAATAAAACTGGAAAACAATGTGGCCATGTCCATTTACCGTGTTATTCAAGAGTTTGTAAATAATTCGATCAAACATTCCAAATGTAAGAACATTTTGATCGAAATGAACATCAAACCAAAAGCCCTCCATTTAAAGATGACCGATGATGGCATTGGTTTTAGCAATACGCCAAACTTAAAAAGAGGAAACGGTTTAGACAATATCAATTTGAGAGTGAAATACTTGCAAGGTGAAATCGAATTTACCTCAGAGAAAAATAACGGAGTGGAATTAAACATAATGATTCCATTGTGATAATTACATATATTTGCCATTTCTTAGAAATAAAAATCAACTAAGACAAGATGAGAAAAACAGTTAAAATCTTAATAGTAGATGACCATCCAATGATCAGGGACGGTCTGAAAACAATGCTCGAAATCGGGTGTGAAGACATGAATTTCAAAGTCTGGGACACAGACAACGCAGACGATGCGGTTGAATTTCTTAAAAATGAAAAAATGAAAATTGCACTTGTCGATTATCAATTGATCGACCTTGACGGTGCATTGGTCACTTCTTCATTATTGGAAGTTAGCCCCAAAATTGCTGTTCTCGGTATCTCAAATTACAATGAAATCAACCACATTCAGGATATGATCATGGCAGGCGCCAAAGGATATACCCTAAAAAATATTTCATCAGATGCTTTATTCAATGGAATTAAAATCCTCCTCAATGGTGGTACTTTTTTCTCTCCTGAAGTTGCACATCTACTCGCCAACCAATACTATAAAAAACTGACACTGAAATCGACCAAAACAAAAGGTCCGAACTTTAGTACCAATACAGAACAGTTTGAAGGTGGTAATGAAATGGCAGACAAACTTTCTAAGCGTGAAATTGAAATTTTGACTTGTATTGCCAATGAAATGACCAATGAGGAAATAGCTGAAAAGCTTGAACTCAGCAAACGTACAGTTGACAATCACAGACAAAACATGCTGAAAAAGCTGAATGCTAAAAATTCAATGGGATTGGTACTTGCTGCCATTAAAATTGGATTGATCAACATCTCTTCCAAAAAAAGTAAATCGGTTAAAGAACCTTCCTGATTTTACTTATATTTGAGGAGTGAGACGCATTACAGCCATCCTAATCCTTATTCTCTCTTTTGTTGATGGAAGGGCTCAAGGTATATACACCAATTTTGGGCAGAATACGACCGGTAACAAAAAGATCGCGTATTCACTAACCAATGAAAACATTGAAATCATGTACTACCCCGGTGGTGAGGTACTTGCTAAACTTACATTGGACAATGTCATTAAGCTATTGCCCGAATATGAAGTTAGACTTAATTACAACCTGAGTAATGGCATTAAGATCACTGTTTTTAACAATTATGAAGATTACAGAAACAGCAACATTAATATCACCAATCCACAGCTGTATGCGGGAGGGTATTCAACATTAAATGACAATTCCGGTGGTATATACTTT
>DASWYG010000163.1:0-7136 GCA_036405075.1 Bacteroidia bacterium
GTAAATAACTGAATTATAGGGGTATAAATTTATATCTTAAGTTTTGTTGGGGGTTACTTTTTGCACCGTTTGTGTTCAACAAGCTAAGAACTGTGTTGAATACTTCGATGGTTTTTTTAATCATTTCGTGTGTGAATTGGAAAGTGTACATACTTTAGGACAGTCAATTCTTTTTCCAAACTTGTAACGTTCAGTATATCAATTAGATATAAAAAATAACGGGCTTCTTCATTGTCAAAATGAGAAGCCCGTTTTCAAAATGAGAATTTTACTCCTTTTAATTGATTTTTAGCATCTTCTGAGTCAGTAACACAATATCTTCGTTTGATAACCTCACTTGGTAAAAACCTTGACTTAAAAAATCCAGGCCATCTATCACCAAAACTGTTCCTTCTGAAAGGCCATTATCAATGCTGATGGTTTCTTTGTATACTACCTTGCCCTGCATATCCAATACCTCAAATAACAATGAGCGATAGCTGATTGCCCCCTCTGTTATGCCCAACTGAATGATGCCGTTGAATGGATTGGGATAAGCTTCGATCTTATTGGTTCTGCAAGATTCAGTGTTGAAAGCTATGGTTTGTACCCTCTCAAAATTCAAATCCAGTGAATACCACCTGTAAATTGAATTGGCAGTATTGGGTGCATTCGTCACTGTTTTATATGTGTGGTAAATACTGCCAATGCTGCTTCTGTCTGCTTTTATCTCTGTCACCTTGTTCCAAGTCTCACCATTGTCGTCAGAATATTCAATACCGTAATGAAACTCGTCGTCTGATTCCATGGTCAGCCATTCTATTTCAATGGTTTTGTCATCTATGCAATTAGTGCTGATTTTAACATCTTTGAAAGGCAAAGGCACTGATATGGTTGCCGATCCTTTACATCCGAAACTGTCTGTTACCGACACTGAATAAACACCGGCTCTGATTACTGTAAAACTTTGTTTTGTAGCTCCCGGTATGGCTATACCATTCAAATACCATTGATTGCCATTTACATAATTGGATTTTAATCCAACACCATTCACTGTTATTACCGGTACCGGCAATGGGTTCACTTTTATGATTGTTACGGCAGAAGTCATGCTGCAACTGTTACCATAATTAACTGTAACAGAATAACTGCCTGCTGCACTCACACTGATGCTTTGAGTTTTGGCTCCGGTGTTCCACAAATAAGAAACAGCTGTTGGTGCACTCAATGTCACTGAAGTACCTTGACACAAGACATTGTTTCCACTGTTGGTCACCACAGGTACCTGACCGGCAGTAGGAGTGAATTTCATTTTTCTAACATCAAATGCTCTGTCATAATCACCTCCAAAGAATGAGAAACGAACTGTTTTAGGTTTGTTCCAGTTTGCAGTTGTGTCATACATTCTTGTTGTTACTGCAGCATAGTTGCCATATTTAAACGTAATGGATTTATTGGCCATGCTGATGCTGAAGTCATTGATCTTATTCAAATCAGAATACAAATACGGTTGGTGAACATTCATCACATTAATGCCGTTGATTTTGATTTGTGTCGGACGATTGTTTTGTGTGATATAGGTCATTTCATGCGTGATTCTGCTGATGATTTTACCTTGGTCATCCAAGATGTCAAAATAACCTGCGCCTGTGTTGTCAATAATAGGGTAGTCGTGCTCAAATAAAATGCCTCCGCTAATGGTCCAATTTTGTAAACATGAAATACTTGGCCCCAAATCTCTGCTCACATTGTATGAGTAACCATACCTTCTGAATCTCATGCTCAATGATGGTTCACTTTGTACATGCGATTTGACGTTCGCTACCACATTCCAATAGTCATCATAAGCATTGTTGACTTCTGATGTCGAGTTTCTGGTCCATCCATAAAAATTATCTTGTAAAACACCTGTACCTGCTAAACCTTCCATCAAATCATAACTTTTGCTGTAATCAGGAAATGCATCCGGATACAAGTTGGTAGATGGAATGATCTGTTTGGCTGTACTTGAACTTGACCAAGATAGGGTAGCAGTGCCACCATTGATTTCCATTCTTACCGAATACAATACACCTGAAGTCAAATTGATGGCAGCTGTTCTGTATTCTGTTAATACACTGTTGGTCCATCTGTCAATTACCAAATTGCCATTGATCCAAAGTCGAACACCTTTGTTGGTATTGGTGTAAAAAGTGTAAGCTTGGCTAAACCCTGCTTTCACATAACCAGTCCAACGGGTTGAGAAACTTGCTGAATTGGTGATTTGACTGGGAACTGTGCTCAAGTTCACTGTTGTATTGACTTGACTGGTTTTCAATTTGAAATTGTTGAGGTCGATGCCATCAAAGTAATTACCTGAAAGTCCACCAGAAACAGCCGGTGTAAAAGTAAGATTGATGGTTTGTTCGGCAATGGTATTCAATCCGGAGATTTTCCATCTGTGAATACCGCTGTGCACTGATTCATCGTTGTGATACACGTAATAATCACTGCCAACTTTAACGATGGTTGAAGAGAATACATTACCGGCACCTTTTGCATAAGCTTCATGTTCTACCTCTTCACCTTCCAAACAATTGATTCCGAACTGGCCGACCATTAAACCATTGTCTAAGTAGTGATTCCAGTAATTGGTTTGAGAGTTTTTCCAAAATTCTCCGTGATGGTTCCAGAAAATGTTTCTGTCTACTGCATAAACATCTCCACCCGGATATTCAACATTGTTGCCGATGTCAAATGAGCCGTCGGTAGGATGTGGGCCGGTGTAGTTTTTAAATGTGGCTTTAGAGGTTTTCCAGATATAGCCTTTGGTGCCGGTTTTAACTGCACCTAAGTGGTAACCTGTATTGTCTTTTTCGGCATTGAATACCAAATTGTATCCACTTGAAGTAACCGCTGCTGAGCCAACATTCGAAAATGCAGGATCGGTAGAAGTGATGGTAGGTAAATAAGCTGTTTTAACTTTTGGACCCCATATTGGGTTGTTTCTATTGGTAAATCCTGTAAGTGCCTGAACTTCGAAATAGCCACTGTCGCCCACATTTCTATCGGTTACCAATCTTCTGATTGAACCATCCGGATTGATGATGTCAACAGCAAAGTCATCTAAGAACATGCCTGTGAATCTGAGATTACCACTGGGAGGCAATTCAACTATTTCAGGTTCTCTGATACCATTGTTGAAACGATCCAACACCGCATAAGTTCTGCCATTCGATAAAGTGATCATTTGTTTGAAAACCCTCAACATGTCCGATTGGTAGTAGTTAGAAGGTATACTTCTTCTCCAATTGTTTGCTAAGGTCCATGAACCGTTATTGGGTTTCAATGGTTTTGAATAATCAATTTTAAATTCAAGAAATTGATTGAACACTCTGGTTGGATTGTTTCTATCTGCAACTGTGCTGTATGAAGCCGGTAAAATCATGATCCTGTTGATGAAGGTTCTTGAAGCAGAATAGTGTTGAACGCGTTCATTGCCAATGTCACCGATCCAAAATGAACTGTCGGCCTGAAAGGCTATAAATGTTTTGGTCAACTGAGTTGTCGAATCGTTGAAGTAAAATTTGTTGTCGTTAACAGCAGGTTTATTGATGTATCCTCCGGCTGTACCCAGAGTCCAGATCAAAGTACCGGTGCTGTTGCTATAAGCTTTGGCTTGTTGAGAAGCTGCGCCGTCTAATACCACCAATTTGGTGTTATTGGGAGATACTGCCATTGCCAGAGGTTCAGTTACACCGGTTATGCTAAGTGTTGCAGTACTTAGAGTACCATTTGAATTGACAGTGTATTTTTGAATGCTGTTTGTTCCGTGAATCACCCAAAGGTTATCTGCGGCATCCATGCATATTTCTCGGGGTCTGGTAAAAGACAAAGTTTGAACCAATGCACCGGTGGTTTTATTCAACACATTGATAATGTTCAAATCCTTATGAGCCACAAAAAGGTATTGACCGTTTTTTTGAACTGCCAATCCGCTTGGAGCAGCATTGTTATTGTTGTATACATCGATGGCACTGATATAAGTTCTACCATAAGTTGTAGAAGTTGATGATCCATTTCTGAATGCAAATTCTTTGTCATCGCTGTTTTTTGTAGCGTAAACAAAATTGAGTGAAATGTTATAAGGATCGAAACCGGCCCAATACACATTGGTGCCATCTGTAGCCACATAATGACATTCCTGATCGATGTCGCCGTTATCAGCAAATAAAATGTTGATCTTGCTGTTGGGTGAATTGATGTTGAATTTGTAACATGAAGGTACTCCTTCGGTGTATCCAATGCCGAAGTACCCATAATTACCTGCAAAGGCTATTGTATGAAATCGTTCAAAGGCTCTGATTTTTGTGCTACCTGATAATGAATCAGAATTGTTGCCGATCACACCTTCCCAAGTGTAGTTGACATTGGCACTGACAACTTTCACAATGTAACCGGAATCGGTTAACAAGTTGCCTTCATCGTTGGTCCTGTCCCAATAAGCAGTGTGCGTACCCGCTGCATACGAGACATTGTTCCAAAGGGTCTTTATCAATGTGCCATTACGCCTGAAAATACCGGCGCTTGTCGTTGATTTCTGACCAATTGTAAATGTGAATGATACCGGAGTGTTTTGTGCACTCAACTCTCCTAAGGAAAAGATAAAGATGGATAATGCTGCTAACCATTTCAAACTTCTTCTTCCCTTGTTCTGAACCGCAACTCTCTCCCGTGAGTTTTTGTTCGACGAAACTGTAAAAACTGTACCCATTTTGTTTTGTGTTATTTGTGTGCATCATCGCTATTAAGCTTTTTGAACTTTGTCCTTTAAAATGGATTTTATACTCATTGAGTATTAATACTCAGGCAGATACAAAGCCACTTTTAAATTTTAAAATTCGGGTACCCAAAAAGCAATTTGACAACCGTTTTGTTAAACTATTGAATGGCAATGTTTTACAAATGTGCCAAAACGGGTTTTTTTCTCATTTTGAAAAACTCTCTGTCATTTAGTAAAGAGTAAAATTTACTTTAAGTGCATAAAACTGTTGAAAACACTAATGTTTTATGAATATTGGGTTCGGTAAAAAATAAAAGAAAAAGCCCTTCGCATTCGCGAAGGGCTTAAGTATTTGTCAGATTTGAGTCATAATAGACTCTACTCAGAATATTTACAATGTTACAAGCGTCTTTATTAAAATGAGAAGGTCGGAATTTTGCTCATGTCATTCCGATCGGCTGTATTGTTATTATTTTGGTTAATGAGGCTTGCTAGTATTGGCAAGCTTTCTTTTTGTATCACCTTGACGTGAATTTCCCGGACGGCTTTGTCCGTATTGACCGCCTGTTCTGTTGCTGTTACCACCACCATTGCTGTTGTTAGTTCCACCTCTGAAGGGTTTTTTGCCAGCACCGTGTTTTGGACTGTAATGCACATCATCTGAACTTCTTTTGATCTTAACGGGTTCAGTGTACTGTGATTCATAAGCATGTTGAACAACAGGTATTTTCAATTTGATCAGCTTTTCTATATCCTTTAAATAAGGGCGTTCTTCAACAGAACAAAAGGAGATGGAGTTGCCTTTGTTGCCTGCTCTACCCGAACGGCCAATTCTGTGAACGTATGTTTCAGGTACATTTGGCAATTCATAATTGATCACCCATTCCAATTCTTCTACATCTATACCTCTTGCAGCAATATCAGTTGCAATCAATACACGACAAGTTTTTTGTTTGAAACGGTTCAATGCATTCTGTCTCGCATTTTGAGATTTATTGCCGTGAATGGCCAATGCTTCAACATTATATTTGTTCAAAGACTTCACCAATTTATCGGCTCCGTGTTTAGTTCTTGCGAATACCAATACTGAATTCATTTCAGGGTTTTTCAAAAGATCCAACATCAAAGCTGTCTTATCTTGTTTCTCTACAAAATAGGCAGTTTGCTGAATGGTTTCGGCAGTTGATGAAACTGGAGTTACCTCTACTTTAACAGGGTTTCTCAAAATTTTATTGGAGAGTTCAACAATGTCAGGTGGCATGGTTGCCGAGAAAAACAAAGACTGTCTGTTGGCAGGCAATAATTTGATGATCTTTCTGATATCATTGATGAAACCCATGTCCAACATTCTGTCGGCTTCATCCAAAATGAAATACTCAATGGTTTTAAGGTCTATGAAACCTTGTTGAATCAAATCGAGCAAACGACCGGGGGTAGCTGTAACGATGTCTTTGCCGCCTTTGATGTTTTGTACTTGTTGATGTTGGCTAACACCACCGAATATAACGGTATGACTTACTTGTGTATATCGTCCGTATACTTTGAAACTCTCGTCAATTTGAATGGCAAGTTCTCTGGTAGGGGTAACGATCAATGCTTTGATCTTTCTGTTTTTGTCTGCCGGTCTTTCGCTTAAGAAATTGATGATGGGAAGAGCAAATGCTGCTGTTTTACCTGTACCGGTTTGGGCACAAGCCAATAGGTCTTTACCGGCTAAGATTTCCGGAATTGCTTTGCTTTGAATAGGGGTTGGCTGCGTGTATCCTTCTTCTTCAATGGAACGCAGAATCTTTTGATTAAGATTTAAATTTTTAAATGACATTTATTTTTGATTGTCGATTCCAATAGATCAATACCGAGGGGATTTGAAATCAATTCTGTAGATTCAGAAAAAAAAGACAACTCTCAAAGAAATGCAAAATTGAAACCGTGTTTGCGTCGCAAAGGTACGCAAATTAATCGGTAATTCATAATCAAGGCCAGTCTGGTATGCTTATTAGGCTTTAAATCAGGGATTCCAGCGCTTTAGTTTGGGAATGCCCATGGTCAAAAATCCGGCAATAAAACCCGGAAAACCCATGGCCTTCATTTTTTCTTTTACAAAAGCCTGCATTTTTGGTGCTGTGTCCAATTCAGGGTTTTTAAATTGTCCCTGTTCGTAACACAAACTGCAATACATTTGGCTTTTGCTGCCATCAGCATTTGTACCGCCACCTTTAGGGTCTCTTTTCAATGGCATGCCACAACTCTGGCAATTTTTGTAAGATTGAGTGCTCATAAATGAACAGTTTATTGATTGCAATTTTAAGTCTTTTTAAATGGAATTACTATGATAAACATCATAGAGTGAAATGAGAAAAGTGATTTGTGTCTAATGTTGTGAAGTTTGAACACG
>DASWYG010000164.1:0-8984 GCA_036405075.1 Bacteroidia bacterium
AACTTTCTGTATAACAAATTATTAGAACATTTTAAAGATTGTTAAATGCTATTTGTCTGGATGCAAGCAACAGATGTTTAAGCTATAAGCCCTTTATATGGTGCAGATATTTTTCATTCTAAAACTGTAATTTATAATTTGTTTAAAAAAATAGGCCATTTTATATAGATGGAAAATACTCAATGAAAATACACCTGAGTATTTAGTACTTTTTAGACCTATTTACACTTTTTTCATTTAAAATTTCCTGAGAGTTTATATCATAAATGTTTAATAGTCAGTTATTAATGTTTAAAAATGGCATTGATTAGGGTAAAAACGCTCAGCTATTAAAAGTAGTGTATATTCACTCAATTTTAGGTGAAATACTGCTTAAATGCTCAAGTTTTATGGTTTAAAAATACTTGAATTGCGCATATTAAAGTGGTCGTTTGAATCGTTTTGTTTATTTTTTGGTTAATAAGTCCCTTGGTAAACGTCGTTTTAGCCTAAATTTTGATTTTTATGACGTTTTTGTGCCTAGTATTTTATACTCAGTTGTGTTTTTATGGTGTATTTAAACCTAAAATGCATATTTAAGTCTTTGAAAATCAATAGTTAGGAGAAAAATAAACATTTTCTGAAAATATTTGTGAATTAGTATTTTAGTACTATCTTTGTATCGTTGATTTATTAAACACAATTTACACAATAATTAAACACACAAAATGAAAAAAGCACTTCAAATTATCATCTTACTCTTTTTAAGTGGTAATGTATTTTCCCAAAGCTTTCCTTACATGAGATTTAGAAAACCAATTGCATCTAATAGCAATAAAACATTCAGATTCACTCACGTTATCTCTGGTGTTGATGCATTTGTAGATATCATTGGTTCTAAAAATGCCACTTTAGATGAAATCGACGATTCTTCATCTAATAAGTATGCTTGGCAGCCATTTATCACTTATGGTAAAGCCAATAACTTTAGCGATACAAGCTACATCGATTTCCGTATCACATTTAAAAATAACAGCACAGGTAGCGCAGTTACTCAAAGTAATATGGCCATCACTGTTGTTGACCTCGATGGCAGCGGTTTGTTGTCTTACCGTGAAATGGTAGCAGCTTCTTTGCCTTCTACTCCTAAAGGTATTGTCGGCTCTACAATCTCTACTTTAACCAACTTGTTGAGAAATACACTTGTAAGCGGTACATTGTCTTATTCTAGTATCGACACCAATAACTTAGGTGCTATGGCTCAAATCAATTATGTAAACGTTAACACTTTTACATTGAGAGTGGGTGTAGTTGGAAGAGTATCAAGCTCTAATACAACCCGTCAATCTTCTTTTTACTTCAAAGGATTCAATAACCTCAATTTTGTATTGCCGGTTAAATTGATGGAATTCGATATTGTATCTGACGACAATAAAAATACTTTGGTTTGGAAAACTACTTCAGAAGAAAACAGCAACCGTTTCGAAGTCTATCGTTCTGTTGATGGCGTTAACTTCTCACTTGCCGGTCAAGTAAAAGCTTCAGGTTACAGTCAAGCTGTTAGAAGTTATGCTTTCAATGACAACATCAATGAGATGTCTAACGGTAAAGTGTACTACAAATTGAAATTGATCGACAACGATGAAACTTTTTCTTGGAGCCATTTGGTTTATACAACTACCAACGGAACCAATACCACAGTTCAATCTTTATTCCCTAATCCATGCAGCGGTATCCTGAATGTTAGTTTCGGAACTGTTTCAGAATCAACTTTTAGCGTTGAAATCGTAGATGCTTTTGGTAAAACTTACCAAACTACCAGCAGCAATGATCTTAACGGTTCAAGTTTCACATCATTCGACATCACTGATCTTGCAAACGGAATTTACTTTGTAAGAATCAATACCGAAGAAGGTACATCTGAGATGACCAAATTCGTAAAATATTAAAAAGAGCGCACATCTACACAAACGAAGACCACACCAAGGTGTGGTCTTTTTTTTATGTCTTTTTTGTTGCAGAATATTGATGAGTTAAAAAAAGCTCTAATTCCCTATTTTTGCTACTTTAAAGTCTATGCGTCACACCATAAAATTATTTTTTGCAGCATTGGTCTGCATCCTCCTTTTGCCTTCTCATAAAGGCGATGAAGGAATGTTCCCTTTAAGTCAATTGAATCAAGTTGATTTTAAAAAAGCAGGATTTAATATCTCTCAAAGAGATATTTACAATCCTGAAGGAGTTGCTCTTACAGATGCTTTGGTGCGTTTGGGCGGATGTACCGGCTCATTTATCTCTTCAGAAGGATTGATCATTACCAATCACCACTGTGTTTTTGGTTCTGTTGCTTCTGTAAGCAGTAAGGAAAATGATTATTTGGAGAAAGGTTTCTATGCCAATGAAAGAAACAAGGAACTTAAAATCGGATTGACTTGTAAAATTACAAAAAGCTATGAAGATGTCAGTTCAAAAGTATTGGAAGGCATTTTGCCCGGCCAGGAACCTGTTTCTAAAAAAACTGCCATCAAAAGAAATATCGATGCTTTGGTAAAAGCTGAACAAGCTAAAAATCCGGGATTAAGCATAGAGGTGAGTGAAATGTTTGTTGGATACAGTTACACCTTGTTCAGGTACCAGGTGCTCAAAGATGTTAGATTGGTTTACGTTCCTCCTCGTGATATTGGCGAATTTGGTGGGGAAACAGATAATTGGGAATGGCCTAAACATACCGGAGATTTTAGTATAGTCAGAGCTTATGTCGGTAAAGACGGCAATCCTGCTGAGTATAGTCCGGAAAATGTTCCTTATTCACCAAAGAAATTCCTAAAGATCAATCAAAATGGAACCAAAAACAACGACTTGGTTTTCATACTAGGATATCCCGGTGTTACATATAGACATGATCCTTACCAATTCATACAATACCAACAAGAACATGTATTGCCATTCATCAGTGATTGGTATGGTTGGAGAATGTCTACAATGGAAGATCTTGGTAAGAAAGATCGCGATAGATACTTGCGTCTTTCAGGAACCATAAAGTCATTGGCCAATACCAAGAAAAATTTTGAAGGAAAAATGTTCGGTTTAAAACAAACCGGATTGTTGAATACTAAAAAATCCGAGCAAGATCAACTCATGCAATTGATGAAGCAAGCAGGTGCGGATGTTTCATTCTTTGCAGAGATAGACAGTTTATATGCCAATAGGTTGAGAACAGCACAAAGGTCTTTGTTGTTGAATCGTTTCAATGTTGATGTTGGAACTCTTTCCATTGCATTTAACATCATCAATTCAAGAAAAGCAGATGGTTCTGTGCCTGATAAAACAGATTCATTGTTCTGGGGTAAATGGAAAAAACAAATCAAAGATGCAATGAGCAATTCAAGAATTGTAGATGCGGAATTGGATCAGCTTGTATTAGCAGAATTGATAGGAAGGGCTCAAAAATTGAATGGCAACTCGAAAATTCTAGGTGTTTCAAAGATTAAAAATTCTAAGAAATGGGCCAAAAAAGCCTATAAAAAATCTTATTTAGATGATGTTTCTAAGTTTTTAAAGATGTTGGACGAAGAACCTTGGACGGTATATTCTGTTAAAGATCCAATTACAGAATTGGCTTTTGAATTGATGCCGGAACTCAAAGAAAACGATTTGCAAAATGCAGCATTCACAAACAAAATGAGTAGTTTATTGCCCAAATTGTTAGAAGCTAAAATCAAATATGCAGGGAAATCTTTCATTCCTGATGCCAACTCAACTTTGAGATTTACTTTTGGACATATCAGTGGTTATAAAAGTGAATTGAACAAACACCCTGAACCATATACTTTGCGTAGAGAAATCTTTGAAAAAAATGCGACAGACAACAAAGACTACAGACTAGGTGACAGTACCAAAAAAATGTTGATGGAAAAATCAGTAGCGCCAAGTTTACTTGACCCTGCCTCTGGTGATGTGGTGGTATGTATGTTGTATAACATGGACACAACAGGTGGTAATAGTGGTAGTCCGGTAATGGATGCCAATGGCAATTTGGTAGGAGTGAATTTTGACAGAGCTTATACTGCAACTTTGAATGATTACAGTTGGAATCCGGATTACAGTCGCAGCATTGCCGTTGATATCAGATATGTCATCTATACCATTAAATACTTAAATCAGGCTGATAAATTATTAGCTGAAATGGGTGTTAAACTGTAAAGTTGATAGCAATTTAGTCGCTGTTTAACTTGTTTTCATCTGATATGCTGTAACAGATTTTGTATTGAGTCGTTTCAAGAGTATGAAAACAATCTTACCATTCTTAATATTAGTTTTACTTTTAAATTCAGGCTGTTTAACTGTTGTAAAAAAAGTTTATGGCATCAAGAAACCTAGAATTGAAAGTTCAAGCACATTGAAGAAATCGGCCCGGAAAATTGGGTTTAAAACATCCTATTTGTATACGGTTTCAGATTCATCTTATTTGAGAAGATTAAAGGGGTTAAAATTGCCTGATGCAATGATTTTTGACGATTCAGGACGATACATCGAATACCGTTCAAATGATTCCGTCTGCAATGCCGGTTTGTTTGATTTTATACCCAATTTAAGAAAAGATGGGGTATACAATAAAACTCAAAAAACAGATTTAGTTTCTGAATTCAATAAATTGAGAGATTTGGAAGGGCAAAAGGTTGAAATTCCTGAAGGGTTTGATTTTTATGTCTTGGTAGATTGGGCTGTATGGATAGGTCGTTTAAACAAAGACCATTCAAAAGCTTGGGAAGACTTGGCAATTGAAAATAAAAACTGCAGAATAGCTTTCATAGCCGTTAACATGGATTTTCAAAAATGGTGGCCAGAAGCTTCAATGTCAAAAATAAAAAAAGCAGTTGGTAAAAAGAAAAAATAGGATAGGGCTGAGCTGATTATTCGAAGTAACTGGCTTTGATGAAAGAATCCAGTTCTTTTATTTCCTTTTGTGCATGTGGCAATTCAGATCGATTGCCTTCCCACCATTTTTGACCCTTATATAGGAATAGAATATGATCGCCGATGTCAAAAACAGTCTTCATGTCATGGCTGTTGATCACATTCGTGATGCCATACTCTTTGGTGATCTCATTGATCAATTCGTCTATTAATCTGGATGTTATAGGGTCGAGGCCACTGTTTGGTTCATCACAGAAAAGGTATTTGATGTCCAAAGCAATTGCCCTTGCAATACCCACTCTTTTTTTCATACCACCACTGATTTCACTGGGATATTTTGTGTTGACATTTTCCAGATTGACGCGTTTGAGACAAAAATTAACTCTGTCCATTCTTTCTGAAGGGCTCATTTTGCTGAACATTTCAAGTGGAAATGCTATGTTTTGTTCTACAGTCAGGGAATCGAATAGAGCCGTACCTTGAAACAGCATGCCAATTTCTCTTCTAACGTCTCTTAAATCTTGATTTTCAAGTTCAAGTATGTTTCTGCCATCAAAAGATATAGTGCCTATTTCAGGTTGTTCAAGTCCGACCATGCATTTCATCAAGACACTTTTACCACCGCCACTTGCACCAATGATTAGATTGTTGCTTCCACTCAGAAAAGTTGCATCAATATTGAAAAGCACTTGTTTGTCTCCGAAGCTTTTATTAACGTTTTTGAGTTCTATCATGTTGAGTTTACAAGAGTATTTCTGCCAATATATAATCGAAAAATAGAACTAAAACAGAACTGTAAACAACGGCTCTTGTGCTTGATTCACCTACACCCAATGCTCCGCCGGTGGTATAAAAACCCTGGTAACTGCTCACTGAAGTGATGAGGAATGCGAATGTAAAAGCTTTTACAGTACTAAAAAATAAAGTGAAACCTTTAAAAGTACTTCTGGCTCCGGTTATAAATTCTTCATGGGTCAGAATGCCTGATAATTCACCGGCAACATAGCCACCGTAAATACTTAATGTAATTGCAATGATGTTGAGAATGGGAATCATGATCATGCCGGCTAAAATTTTGGGTAAAGCCAGATATCCCGGAGCATTGATGCCCATAACATCCAGTGCATCAATTTGTTCGCTAATTCTCATGTTTCCAATTTCTGAAGCAATGTGAGCACCAACTTTTCCTGAAAGTACAAGACAAGAAATAGTAGGCCCTAACTCTAACATGGTGCTATCAGAAACAATTGTTCCAATAACTGATTTGGCTATCAGACCACTGACCAATTGATAAGCAGTTTGAACAGTAGTAACAGCACCAATGAACAATGATGTGATGGCAATAATTGGCAATGAGCCTATACCTATTTTATACATTTCGTCCATTAACCGTTTAAAGAATACATTTGTTCTTTCCGGTCTGGCCAACATGCTTTTCATAAATAGCAGGTAATGTCCGAAATAATAAAAGAATTTTAAATTCATTTTGAAATGAGGCTGTAAAGATAAATCAAATTAGAATATATCTCAAAAGTCCTTTTGATCAATATATTTTAGAGTGTTCCAATGAGTTTAACTTCTCAATTTATTCATTGAATAGGTGCATCTCTCTCAGGCTCCCGTGATGAAATTCGAATAACGCCTCGACTCGAATGAAATTGATTCTATAACAATATTTCAGAGTGGCGTTGTACTTTACATCGATCAATAGTAATAAGTTTGATAGGCAAATGGATGAAGTTTGTGCGCTTTTTGTATGAAAAAACACTTTATTAGTAACTGCATTTTAGATATGAAAATTATTGATACTTAGGCAAGAGTGAGATGAGTGTTTATGAGTTGATAGCAATTGTTTGGTAATAATATTAATGCTGTTGTTTTGGTATCTGAATCAAAAGAATTAGGTTTGAAGTATGCAATATACAGCAGTAATAACAGGAGGTAGTAAAGGGATTGGATTGGCTTTAACTGAGAAGTTTTTAATTGAAGGATTCAATGTCGTTTGTATTTCAAGATCACAAGGAGAGACCGAGAGATTGCAGGAAATGCATGGGGATCGATTGCTGTGTTTGTTTGCCGATTTGTCTGTCAAATCAGAAATAATAAAAGTAGGGGAGGAGATTAAATCCAGGTACAAAACCATAGATGTTTTGGTAAACAATGCAGGAAGATTTTTTCCGGGATCGGTGAGTGAGGAGGAGGATGGGGTATTTGAAATGCAGATGGCTTTGAACGTAGGGAGTGCTTATCATTTGACAAGGAATTTGTTGCCAATATTAAAAGGCCGAAGTTCATACATATTCAATATTTGTTCAACAGCCAGTATTGTGCCTTACATCAATGGAGGGTCTTATTGTATCAGTAAGCATGCGTTATTGGGTTTTTCAAAAGTGTTGAGAGAGGAGATGAAGACTGTGGGAGTGAGGGTGAGTTCTGTATTACCCGGAGCAACATTGACCGACAGTTGGAGTGAAGTTGATTTACCTGAAAGTCGATTTATAAGAACAACTGACATTGCTTCAGCAATTTGGTTTGCATGGTTGGTGAGGGAAAATACGGTGATGGAGGAAATATTGTTGCGACCAATTGAAGGTGATATATGATTTTAATTAATTCAATATCAGTCTGTTGTGGATTAATATTGAATTTAATGCAATTTTTTTTCATGTATTGCAGCGTTGATGTTAATTTTGGCGTCTAAATCTTTAAATATATATTTAGTTACAAATCATTATGAAAAAATTACTTACAGTTGCTTTGACGCTTTTCTACGGCGGAGGATTGATTTTATCAGCTCAGGTGCCAGCACCGGCTAAAAAAGATGCCCCAATTCAGAAAGTTAGCGGAGAAAGCGTGAAATTAAACACGAACCGCAACGGTTCTACCAAAAGAACTGCAGCAGGTCCAAACTGGTTTACACCATCTGAGACCATTAGAAGTTTCAATGGTGGTGCTTCTTCTAACTACAGCTACACTACTTTATTCCCTGATACCAATGCTTTATTTACTTACCAAGGTACAGGTGGTGATGTAACATTCGAAACCAACATCAACTCAGTTGGTTTAATTTTCGATCCTAGAAGTGATATTTACGATGGTAACCCATTCAAAACCACTAAATGGTCTAACTACACTGTAGATTCAATTCGTTTTACTTTCTTCTACAGACGTTTTAACTCTGATCCGAATTTGGTTGATACCATCATCGTTTCTACTTTCAACAATGGTAGCATCACCAGAGGTTTCAACGGTATTTATGCCGGTGCGGTTGATTACAGCACTGACAGATACAGAGCAACCGGAACTGGTTCTGCTGTTTACACCATTTTGTTGACTGCAGCTGATACTTCTTCAACAGCTCAAGAAAGAGTATTGTTTGTGAACAAAACCGTTACTGGTAGCAACAATGGTGCAAACTATTTTGGTGCAACAGTTAGTTACTTGCCAGGTTACAAAGGTTACAATCACACTTTACCATTTGATACAGTTGCAAACTTTGTAACTGCTGCAGTTGGTCCTGATAAAGTAAATACTTTCAGATTGTTGGGTTACTACGATCCATCAATGTTCACTGAAAGCACTACCATTCCTCCGATCAACGGAACAAGAATTTACAACCACGGTATAGTAGGTGAACCTACTCAACGTTACAAATTGAATTCTAATGTTGATTACTACTATCCAGCTTTCTACTCTACAGTTCACTTATTCCCAGTGATCGAATTCAGAGTATCTAGCCCTAACGTTTCAGTTAACAGTTTGAGCAGTGCAAGCATCAGCAATATCTACCCTAACCCAGCAAACGGTGGTGATGTGGTTGTAGAATTGAAATCTGAAGTTGCTGCAAATGCAGAAGTTGTTATCACTGACCTTACCGGTAAAGTAGTAAGCGTATCAAATTCTGATTTGACAGTTGGTTCAAACGAAATCAGCATCAATGTGAATGAATTTGGTAAAGGAATGTATTTCGTAACAGTAAAAGCTGACGGAATCAACACCGTATCTAAATTGATCATCGATTAATTTTAATCCATAATCTTATAAAATCCCTGACAATTGTTTGTCAGGGATTTTTTTTTGTGTACTTT
>DASWYG010000165.1:0-18516 GCA_036405075.1 Bacteroidia bacterium
AATCACAATATTCAGATAAAAACTAGTATTTTATACTTGTCAATTAATCCATACACTCCAGTTATTTAAACACATATCAAATTCGTCAAACAAGTAATTGTGTAATTTTATGCAAAAAAATACACAGTCCCATTTTTCCTAACGACTAATAATCAAGTATTAATAAGCCAAATGTTGAACAACTTACATTTATTTATAGTTTTATAAAAAAAGGTTAAAATAAAAATAGTTTAACATATATTCCACAAAATAGGACTATAACTGGAATATGTATGCTGTTTTATGTATTTAGAGGTTTAAAAGAGCATTAATTTGAGCGATTAAACACGTAAAAATTTGAATTTCACTTGGGTTTAGTTAATAAATCTGTAAAATTATTCTACGAAATTGATTATTTTTGCACCTATAATTAAAAGCATCTGATTAATTAATGGGAGAAAGTAAAATATTTGAAAATCATCAAATAAAAATGGAAATCTTAGATGGGGTTTTGCATGCGCATTATAAGGCCGGCTTAAAACTCAATTTAGAAGATGCACAATTCCTGGTTAGTGAAAGAATAAAGCTTTGTGAAGGTAAAGAATATCCTTTTGTGATATATGATGGTGGTGTTGTGAGTATGGACAGAGATGCCCGGATTTTCTTTTCTTCTTATGAAGGTACTAAAGGAATTTCTCTGGCCGCGTTTCTTGAAACCTCTGTATTCAGCAAAATGCTGATCAATTTCTTTCTGAAATTAACCAAACCCAGTGTAAAAAGCCGAGCATTTAATGATGTTAATGAAGCATTGGATTGGATCAATCGCAATCTTTAAATAGACCTTTTTCTAATTGCTTTTATTAAATGATCAAATGTGTTTGATTGTTAATCTTTAACCCTTCAGCAATTAGTTGGCAAAAAAAAAACCTTTACCCAATGTTTGCACATCAAGTAAAGGTTTGCTAAAAATCAACTACCTCACATTATATCTTCACTGAATGCAAAATTTGCACCCAGATTCCTCCTTCTTTTTCAGTTGAACGGCAGATGCGATATCAAACTGATTAAAATAAACTCCACCGCAATCATGACGACTCTTCTAATTGTTTTTTTATTTTTCATAAGCTTTCTCTATTTGGTTCAACTTAGGTTAAAATACACAGTAAGTATAAAGTCTTAAAGGCTACAATTGCTTTATAATCAAATATATAAAAAATTGTGAAGCGCATTTTTTTTTCTGCTCCCGATTCAAGATTTAATCATAAATCATTGACTATCAAATAGAATAATTTTATAGATTTGAGCTAAAACGAAAGATTTTTTATAATTAAAATCAATTTTTGAGAAAAAAAATGATTTTTACAGCTTATCCACCAACACATTTTTAAATCGCATTGCTTCATAAAATACTCAAAAGTCGATTGAATGGTCATTCATCTGCTTAAAAGCATAAGCATTTGTCTATCAACAGTTCAATCTATTGAAAGCAAGCTATCGAAAGAAATTAATTTAAATAATTTAACAAAAGCAAGTTCAATTAAATTATTTAATTGAATATTGACTGTTTAATTTAACTTTAAAATTCAGTGAATTTGTAATGAAACACTTTTCAGAAGCTTCTTCATGTATTTTTTCAATCTCCTCTACCCTATTATGATCTGTAATAACTACAGTGGGATTCAATGTTATACCTATGAATCTTCCTCCTTTACCGGGAATTGATTCCATTTCACCAATTGGGTTGTCGGTGTATTTCATCACATTGATTCCTTTATCGGCACATAAATGTAAAAACCATAACATGTGGCAGGACGAAACTGAACATAGAAGAAAGTCTTCAGGATTGTATTTACTTGAATCGCCTCTAAACACCGGATCTGCTGAACATGCCAAAACAGGTCTGTTCTCGGCTATTAAATTGAAATCACGCGAATATGACTCGTAAGTTTGTGTACCGTTCCCATTGTTTCCGGTCCATTCTATTGTTTGTTTATAGACATGTATGCTCATTTTTTTCTATATTTATTTTTAATGGTTATTTCCAATGAAACTATATGTGCACTTAATCCATTGTCTCTGCTGTAATACGCATAGCGAATTATTAAGCCGTTGACATAAGATGCTTTCCCTTTTTTATTAGAAGGGAAATATTTGAACTCTGTTCCAAGTTTTATTGAATTGAATCGACTCAAATCTCTGTCTGAGGTATAGAATTCTTCATTAGACTGGTGCTCCTTATATGGTTTAAAATAATCCGATTGGCTCTGGGTATACAAACGGGTAAAAGGACTAACAGTAAACTTGTCATTAAATTTTATCGCCAATTCTAGCTCAGTGCCAATGGCATTGACACCGAAATTGTCTTTAAACAGATCTACAGCGCATTTGAATACCGTTTTTTCTTTTAAAAAAGAGTTCCATTTCAAGCCCAATGCTGATTTAATTCTCTGATTGGGGAATTTTTCTACTTTTAAACTGCCATCTGCAAAATACACTCGATGAAAAGGAGTTGAAAGCAGTCCATTTTGCAAAGTGAATTCAGGGTAAAAACCAATTCTGTTGCGATGATTAACGTTGTATTGAACTGTGGCTTTCACATTGTAAGAATTGCGGTTATAAACATCAAACCAATTGATATTTCTCAGTTCAGAAGGATAAATGAGCCGAACAGGTTTTTTATAGGTTGGATTGAGTCTGCCCCATCTTAAATCATCTAAATATACAATCCCCGAGATTCCAATTTGAGTTTTATTATGGAACCATTTAGACTGATACCCCAAATTGAACGATTTAGAAAAATAATCGGATTCCATAGAAAAGCCGGTACCAAGTGAAAAGTTGCCAAATTTACGGGTTGATAAACTGTAATTTAAATTGGCATGAGTTCTGGCATCTAAAATGGATGCTGATGATTTTACAAAATCAATGTTATCGGTAGAAGCCGATGAAATAACATCTGATCCAAACTTCAATTGCCAGCTGTTCTTTAATTTTTGAGTTTTAAGCACAATGGCTGATGAATAAACTGTTAGTTTTTCAGTACCAATTCCGCCGGTTACTGCCGAATTGTTGCCATCTTGCATGTAATGACTGTATAAAAACTGAAGGTCAGAATTTCTTACAGGTTTAATTGGAGTTGAATTATATCCATTGGCATTGAGGATATTGAACCAATGATTGGCGAGTAATCCGGCTAAAATGACAACTTTTTTCATTTAATTACAACCACAACCACCATTAGATTTGTTACCACCTGTTGGATTCCCGACTTCTCTGATGCTTTCGACATAATTTTCGAAATTTTTAGGGTTGTCGGCCCCCATTTCCATTTCAGAATCATTGAGGTAAACCAATTCATAGGGTTGTAATGATTTGCAAGAGGTCAATGTTAAAATGAAAACAATCATTATAAATAGACTAAACTGCTTCATTAACCATTTCAACTTTATTTGAGGCGTATATTTTTCCATTTTGATCAATTATAATGACATGTGTTTGAGGTAAACCGGAAATGAATTTCAGACCATCTTTGATTCCCATCGCATAAACCGCAGTGGCCAATGCATCTGATAATTCTGCAGAAGGGCTAAATACTGAAACACTGCTAATGTGTATGCAGGGTAAACCTGTCATTGGATGAATATTATGACTGTATTTAACACCATTGTTTAGAAAGAACTGTTCATAATTTCCTGAAGTGGCTACTGCATTATTATGAATCGGTATATACATCAGCACTTTTTCCTTATCATTCGGATCTGGAATGGCGATGTTCCAGTCGAGCCCAAATTCATTTTTCCCAATTGCAAAAAGATCACCGCTGGCAGAAATAACTCCTGAACTTAGTCCACTTTTGATCCATATATTTTTAACGCAATCTGCAGCATACCCTTTTCCAATTGCAGCAAAGCTGATTTGTACTTCATCGAATTTTTTCGATACTACATTTTCCGATTTTAAAATCAATAGATCCATACCAATAAATGGCAATACAGAATGAATTAAATTCTTATCCGGAAAAGTAAACTCATTGTTCTTAAAATTATAAATACTTTTAAGTGGTTTAACAGTGGGATCAAAAAAACCAAATGTCATTCGATGTAAATTTTTACACCTGGTTAACAATTGATAAGTTTCTTTGCTGATTTCAATGGACTGTTCTTTTGAAGCAGAGTTTATTCTGGAAGTATCTGAATCATGTTTAAATTCAGAAAGTAAGTTCTCTATTCTTTGAATTTCATTGACCGCTAAATTGAAATAATAGTCTGCTTGGATTTCTGATTCTACAACCGCAATCAATTCAAAAACCGATCCCATCAATTTGATTTTACGGGTAAATCTAGTCATATCATTGATTCAATTTCAGTAGTAATGTCAAGAACTCCTTGGTGTTTTCATTGCCATATTCAATTTCAATGAATTCATCAGAGTCGCCTTTTTGCAGGTATATCGAAGGAAATTTACCTTGAAATTTAAGTTGTTCAGCCAATTTAGCATTTTTGCTTTTAATTGAATCAGGCTGAAAAGTTTTTCTGGGAAAATCAATGATCTCCAAATTCAGATTCAAAGAGTTTAATTCCTTATTAAAACTAGAATCACCGATTAAATTTTGGTGCATTTTTTTACATGAATTGCACCAATCGGAGCCAATGATGAAGTAGATTTTACTTTTAGGTGGAAATACAGTTGAATATGGAATTAATGCCGCACAGAATAGCCATAATAAAATAGACAGCGCGGTTATTTTCATTACACAAATTTAGTGATTAAGCATAAAGATTACAAGTTTCGATTGATTTGCAATTCTTTAACAAAATCAACCGGGATTTCATAAATTTTATCAGAAACCTTAACTCTGCAATAACCTGTGAATCTAGCTTCAACTTTTCTTTCAGGGTCCAAAGCCATTGATATTACTCCGGATACACCTTGTGACATACCAAACAATAATGGATCAATTTTGAAACTGACCGGAATATTAAAAGTATCCATGGCATTAATTTTAGTGATCTTAGTTTGTGAAACTGAGCCAACATTAACATCTTCGACATAGACCTTAAAATTAGAATTGATCAGTAATGCTTTAAAGTTGTTATTGTTTTTAAACGTAAGATCGATGTTAACGATCAATTCCCTCTCACTTTTCAATTCATAATCAAATGATTTAACACCAATAAATTCAGGTTGTTTGATTTTGGAATTAATAAGAATATAAACCACCACAGTGATGGATAGAACAGACAATAGTATCATTGTCCATTTTTTCATCAGTCTAAATCCATTAAGTTGTTTACGCCAATAGGTTTAATGACTTTAAGACCTTCAGCATGTTTTGTATTGATCAATCTGCCGAGTTGAATGCTTCGACCATTGATGTTCTCCAAAAATTCGGGTGTAGAAATAGGTGTTTGAGGTTCTTCTGAGTTAGGATCAAAGAATTGAGATGAATAGGCCAATAGAGATTCCATTCTTTGCTTCCAATGATCAGTGACATCAATTATAATATCTGGTTGAAAAAAATAATCCTGTATATAGGCATACATATTTTTGGGCCTCCATGGAGTTTGTGGTACATTTTCATCTTCGGTTTCAATTTTAGGTAACCCAGAGAGAAATACTGCCCGCTTTACCAATTCATGGCCTCTACCATGGTCGGGATGTCGGTCTTTTTCGGCATTGATCAGAATGATATCCGGTTTGTATTTCCTCAAAGTCACCACAACTTTCAAAAGTGAATCGTGATTGATTTCGAAGAAACCATCTGCTAATCCAAGATTTTCACGAGCATCTAATTGTAATATTTCAGTTGCTCTGGCGGATTCTACTTTTCTTAAATCCGCATTTCCTCTGGTACCTAATTCACCTGCTGTTAAATCAATGATACCTGTTTTCAAGCCCATTTTTTTATGTTTCAGCATTGTTCCGGAAATTGATATTTCAACATCATCCGGATGGGCGGCATAAGCCAGTAAATTAATTTTTTGACTTTGATTTTTCTGCATTTTCGGCCTCTATGGCTGTAATAATTTCTTCTATTTGATAATCGAGTACCGGGTCATAAGTAACTTTCATGTCGGCATTGTAAGTTTTAGCCATTGCCTGATAAAATATGGTATCGAATGTGCCACCATAGTTCTTCATGATATCAAAAGTTGTTTTGCCGGTTTCGCGGTGTATCAGTTTGAGTAATATCTTTCCCTCTTCCACATACAGACCTTTTAAATCATCCATGAACTGAGTTTTAATGGACTTTTCGCATTCTTTGATGTACTTGCGTTTGGCTTTTTCGGTGGTTAACAAATTTAGATTGTCTTCCATCAATTGCAATCTGTACGCTGCTAATTTTGCATAGGGCATTGCATTTCTCACCCAACGCGTAAGTTTTTTATAATGTTCAATTTCTTCAGGGGTCTTAGAATTTCCCTTCAGAATGAATTTGTTTAACAAGTAAAGTGGCAAGGTATCGGTACCTTCAACTTCATAACCGACAAAGTGTATTTTCTTATATCTTTTGACTAATGAATCTGCTTTAGTTGTATCTTTATCGGTTTGAGCCGATATAGATAATGCACTAAAAAACAGAATTAGAAATGTGAAATATTTCATACACTCATTCAATCAACTGTTGTGCCAATTGTTTTATTGTTATTTAAGCTGACTTTTCTATTGTAGGCAATTGCAATTGTCAGTATTCCAAGTAATACCATTATAACAGATATCAATTCAGCTTGCGTGAATTTAATACCGGCAAATTCCATGATGGTATTGACCCTTATTTTTTCAATTAAAAATCTTTCTAGTCCGGTAAATATCAAATAAATACCAAATAATATACCTGCAAAAGAGACTCTTTTTCTGAGGTACCACAGGATAGCAAAAAGAGTTAAAGCCATTAAAGTTTCATAAAAAGGAGTTGGAAAAACGGATGGCACTAAGTGGTTACAATGTTCATTAAAATTGCAACCCGGCATAGGCACGCCAATGCTATTCACATTGTGCGGATAATCATAACTCCACATCCAATCGGGCAAAAAAGACATCCAGGATGGTTTAGGATCGGTGTTTACAATTCCCCAATCACCATCACCACTTACCTGACAACCAATTCTGCCTGTGCCATAAGCCAACATCATTGCGGGTCCACCAACATCCAACATGTGCAACATGTTTATACCTCTCTTTTTGGCAAGGTATAGAACAGCACCGCCACCAACTATTAGACCTCCATAAAATGTAAGTCCACTGAATGAAACTATTGACTCGTAAGGGTCTTTAATGAATTCATCTAAATTTTCGAGTATATGAAACAATTTGGCTCCAAGTAAACCACCAATAAATGCGGCGAGAGTAAATTCACCCATAAAATAAGAGGGATCAACCAATTTGGATCTTTCTTCAGGTATTTCTAATCTTTGTTTTTTATCCGTTCTATAATTGAGATACAATAAAATTCCGGCTACTATTAGACCATAAATGATATTGCCTTGGGTTGAAAGCAGATATTTCTGAGGATTACCTCCGGTGACTGAAAAATCAAACAAAAGAGGCAGAATTTTGAAACCAAGAAGAAAACCTGTTACGCCAGAACTGACATAATCGGCCATTGGCAGAGGTTTACCTACCCAGTATTTTAAAGTGGTGCCATGCCCAAGCAAACCGGCTTTAAACTTTCTTTTTAATTCTTTTTGCATGAATAGTCCTGCCAAAAGGAAAGATACAGCAACAAAGAACCCGAAAGAGTTGATGATTTTAAGGAATTCCAGTTCTATACCAAACCAGTCCTTGAAGATATAATAGAAGTTAGGATACATTGAGTATTAATGGAATTGAGTAGTTGATTTCGGCAATGGCATTACCTTCATCGTTTATTCCTGATATATTAATTGTTGAAATTTCATTGATCAAAAGCGGGTCGTAATCGACTTCAATTTTGATATAGTTTTCAGTAAAACCAAACATTTTTCCGCCTTTTTCTTCATTTTCAAAAAGGACTTTAGCAGTTTTGCCAATGTTGGATTCATAAAAAGCTCTTTTTTTCTTTTCGCTCAAAATTCTTAGCATTTCGGTCCTGTCATTTCTTTTAAATTGATGAACCTTGTCTTTCATTTTTGCAGCGGTAGTATTCTTTCTTTCTGAATATGGAAACACATGAAAATAAGACACATCCAATTGATTGAGAAAATTATAAGTTTCTAAAAACTCTTCATCCGTTTCTCCTGGAAAACCAACTATGACATCGACGCCAATTGATGCATGTGGAATCAATCGACGTATGGTATTGACTTTATCTTCATAGAGACTACGAAGGTATTTACGTCTCATTGATTTCAAGATGGTATCAGAACCACTTTGAAGTGGAATATGGAAATGAGGCATAAACTTATTTGAATGGGCAACGAATTCAATGATTCTGTCTTCCAATAAATTGGGTTCGATTGATGATATTCTGTACCTGTCTATACCTTGGATTTGATCCAACTGAACAATCAGATCATAAAATGTCTCATTGTTTTGAACGCCAAAATCGCCAAGATTAACGCCGGTCAACACAACTTCTTTGACTTGAGTTTCTGCCACCTCTTTTGCAACTTTTACTGTTTCAGCAATTGTATGGCTTCTGCTTTTACCTCTTGCCAAAGGAATGGTACAAAAGGAGCAGAAATAATCACAACCGTCTTGAACCTTCATGAATGATCTTGTTCTGTCACCCAATGAAAATCCTGGAATAAAGATATTGGTTTCTTTGATGTTCGAATTGAAGATTTCAGCTTTACTTTTTTTAGTTGGTGCTTTGGATAAATGTTCTACCAAATTGAATTTTTCTGCTGCACCCAATACCAGATCTACACCCGGAATATTAGATATCTCCTCCGGTTTCAACTGAGCATAACAACCAATGATGACCACGAAAGCTTCCGGATTGTATTTCAGTGCTTCTTTAACCACTTTCTTACATTTCCTGTCGGCATGATCGGTAACTGAACAAGTGTTGATGACGTATACATCAGCAGCTTCAGTAAATTCCTTTCTTGACATACCATTGGATTCGAGTTGTCGGGCAATGGTGCTTGATTCAGAAAAGTTCAATTTACAACCTAGTGTATAGAATGCGACCGATTTTGACATTGGAGTCGCAAATTTAAAGGAAATCCTTGTAAAAACACTGTTAAGGAATTTGAATTTCAACTACTGTCTCTCACCCTACTTTTTATGATCAGATCGTTCAGTTCATTGGTAAAAACCTCAAGTTTCAAAGCTGATCTTTTGATGTAATTGATGGAGGTTTTATCATTTTCATCTAAATGCTTACTGATTTTTAATTCATTGGCCAATCCTACAATATTTGAAACCGGTTGTCTGACTTTATGCGAAGTGTGAAACAGCATGTCTTCTAGGCTTTTGGTATAGGACAAGCGTTCTTTTTCAATTTTCTTTCTTTCAGTAATTAACATTGAAAGTACAAATAGATTGTCATCCATGGGTTGAACATTCAATTCAAACACTTCAATTTTTCCATTCGGAAATTTAAATTCATTCTCAAAGCGAACCGGTTTTCGGGTGGTTCTGGCTTCAAGCAATTTTTCAAATAAAGGTGTATTTTCAATCCCGGGGAATACATCGAACATTGTTTTTCCAAGCAAGTCCTGCGCTTTCATATCAATTTGATTCTGTAAAGCAGTATTGACATAAACGTATTTCCAATCGTGACTGATCAACTGAGCTCCCTCTATCATACTTTCAATCAAATTGTCATATTGCTTATCTCTCATTTCCTTTTTTGCCTGGAATTCTTTTTTGGATAAAAACAGATTGAAATTTCTAAGTTTAAAATATCCTGTTGAACAAATTACAACTATCGTAAATGAGCGATTTATTAATACTGATATAGCAAAATTGGGATAATACAAGAGCAGTTTGATAAACACAAAAATGGACATTAAAAGGCAAAGTCCGAAGATGAAAGTCTTGCTTGAAATCCTAACGAATAGTATTCCAATCATGTAAAGCATACCGATGGAGTATCCAAAAGGCAAGTTGATATCGATCAGAAAAACGACAATGGCAAAGATCAAAACGACCAATCGATTTTCATCAAAATGAAAAGGTAATTGCATAGTAGTAGTTTAATTTTACGTAAAAATAGACAATAAAAGATAAACTCCAATAGAAAAATCGATGGAATAAGGATGAGGTTTCGAATTGAAAGGGTTAAATAAATATGTGAGACTTGGTCTGTAAAATCTTATCATAGGCACAATATTCAAATAAATTACTAAAAATCAAAATTATAGATAATTGTGAAATGAATACATGACCACCGTCATGTGGAATGAAATTAATCAATTAATTTCAATGAAAAAATTATGAGAACACAACTGATGATAGTAAGTATGCTTCATCGAAGGCATTTCTATCGATATCTGTTGTGACATTGATGCTGTTAAGAAAAGAGATGAGTGATTCGGTGGGCAGATTCCCGGTTAATTTATCCTCAGCAAAGGGACATCCACCAAATCCTTTCATAGCGGAATCAAATTTTCTGCATCCTGCATTATAGGCAGCAGTGATATTTTTTAAATAGTTATCGGGGCGGGTATGAAAATGGGCTCCGAATTCAATTTCAGGGAGTTCTTTTAAGCAGAGTTGGAACATCTTTGTGATATCCGTATCAATAGCCTTACCGATTGTATCAGATAGGTTGATGTATTTAACACCAATATCTGCAAGTTTTTTGCACCAATCGAGCGCCAATTGAACAGACCATTGATCACCATAAGGATTCCCGAAACCCATAGACAAATACACCTGCAGGTTTTTGTTAGACTGGTCGGCAAGTTGTTTTATATTGATGAGGTGTTCCCAAGCTTCGGCAACAGATTGATTGGTATTTCTTTTTTGAAATTGTTCGGAAATACTAAACGGAAAACCAACAGTATTTACAATATCAAATTCGGAAGCATGCTCAACACCCCTTTCATTTGCAACAATTACCAGTAATTGAGATTTGCTGTTTCCTATTTCAATCGACTTTAGTACTTCGGCTGTATCTGCCAATTGAGGAATAGCTTTAGATGAAACGAAACTGCCACAATCAATGGCATAAAATCCCACTTTCAATAAAGCATTTAAATACTTTATTTTCATTTCAGTAGGAATGAAAGAGTTGAAGCCTTGCATGGCATCTCTAGGGCATTCTACCAATTTGATGTTCATATTAGAAATTTAGAAATTATTTTGCCAGAGTTGAGTCGCCGTTAGCAAGCAATCTTTCATTGAATCTTCTGATGAGTTCATCAGCGCTTAAACCTACATTTTCATGATACAATTTGACATCATTGTAACGTGGATGTTTTGGATAATTTTTCAAAAACAATTCGTACAAACGTTTGGCATTTGCCGGGTCTGATGATGCATCGAAATTGAGTCCGGCTCTGAGTAATGCTTCAGGTGCAAGCGTATCTGAAGGGTATTCGAGAGCTATTCTTTCGTAAAGCTTTGCACCATTGATGATTCGGTTGGATTTAACGGAAGCCTGAGCTGCTTTAAACAGGAAATCTGCAGCTAATTTGTGTTCCGGGAAATTTTTAACAAAATTGATGTAACTGTTTATAAGGGTATCGCTGTTTCTTAGTGATTTATTGGCTTCAAGGTGTTTGATGTCTTGAATGGCTTTATCTTGTTTTCCGTTACAAGCAAATAACAATACAGACAGGATGATAAAGGAATATTTCATTTTACAATTATAAGATGTTTTTATGAATGGGTATTAATTTGACGTTTTTTCAGATTGACTGGATGCCATGAGGAAAGCCTTGATGAAATCATCAATATCGCCATCCATTACAGCTTGAATGTTACTGGTTTCCTGTCCGGTTCTTACGTCTTTCACCAATTTATATGGATGAAACACATAATTGCGAATTTGGGATCCCCATTCAATTTTCATTTTACTGGCTTCAATGGCATCTCTTGCTTCATTCTTCTTTCTCAACTCAAGTTCATACAATTGAGATTTTAACATTTGGGTTGCCAATTCTCTGTTTTCAATTTGAGATCTGGCTTTTTGACAAACCACGACTATTCCGGTAGGTTTATGGGTCAATTGAACTTTAGTTTCAACTTTATTTACGTTTTGTCCCCCAGCACCTCCGCTTCGTGAAGTTTGCATTTCAATATCGGCCGGATTGATCTCGATGACGATGTCATCATCAACCATTGGGTAAGCATAAACAGAGGCAAAAGAAGTATGACGTCTGGCATTGCTGTCGAATGGAGAGATTCTTACCATTCGGTGAACACCGCTTTCACCTTTTAAATAGCCATAAGGAAAATTGCCTTCAAATTCGAGTGTTATGGATTTGATTCCGGCCACATCACCATCTTGTTTGTCTATCTCAGTGATCTTGTAACCATTTTTTTCGCCCCACATGATGTACATTCTGGAGAGCATCTCGGCCCAGTCGCAGCTTTCAGTACCGCCGGCGCCACTGTTTATGGTTAAAATTGCACCCAAGCGATCTTCTTCACTTCGGAGCATATTTTTCATTTCAAGGTCTTCTACCAAGTTCAAACTTTGTTTGTAAGCTTGATCGACTTCTTCCTCTGTGGCCTCTCCCATTTCTTGAAATTCTTTTAAAACTTCGAGATCAGCCACTGCCGTTTCGCAGTTTTTATAAGCTTCGGTCCAGAATTTCTTTTCTTTAATTTTCTTCAAATGCTTTTCAGCTTTTGAAGGTATGTCCCAAAAATTTGGTGCTAGAGTTTGTGATTCTTCATCGGCAATCAATGCCAGTTTCTGAGCGACGTCAAAGATACCTCCCCAAAGCCTCTACACGGCCTCTTAAATCTTTCAATTGATCACTGTTCATTCGGCAAAGATAGTATTTTCTGAGTTAGTTAAAAACTGAAAAAGCAACCGAATTCAATCAGTCTTCAGAATCATATTTGGTAAGCAGTTTAATCAAGACATCAAAATCTTTGGGATAAGGTGCTTCGATGCTCACGGGGCCTTTATCGGGGCTATTAAATGAAATGCTAAAAGCGTGAAGGGCAACTCTGGACATCAATGGTTTTGAGGCATCATCGGCTCCTGATTTTATTTTGCGCTTGATGTCGCCAAGAACCGGGATTTTACCTCCATACAATTCGTCACAAACGAGGGGTAAATTTTGAGAAGCTGCATGGATTCTTATTTGGTGCAAACGACCGGTATAAGGCTTACAGGAGAGTAATGTAAAGTGTTTAAACTGTTTAATGGTATTGAATTCTGTTACAGAAGGTTTTCCATCTTTTCGAGAAATCTGTACCCTTCGTTTACTATCGGTATAGAGCGGGAGATCGACAATTAAGCTTTGCAAATTTACAGCAGCAGCAACAACCGCATGGTAGGTTTTTACCACCGTTCTTTTTTCAAATTGCAATGCAATGCTTTTGTAAGCTTCTTGATTTTTGGCTACCAGCATCACACCTGAAGTTTCTCTATCCAGACGGTGGCAGAGTGAATAAGCTTCGTTTTCAGATTTTACCAACTGAACAATACTTGGAATTTCAGAGTCAAAACGTTCATGTAATGAAGATATATGAGCCGGTTTATTAATTGCAAACACGTCTTGATCTTCATATATAATGATGTCTTTAAGTCTTAATCTCGCTGACATTATTTGTTGTTCATTGATTCTAACTTAAGTTTGGTCAGTACTTTTTTGGTCTGCATAGGAAAATCGCCTTGCATCATCCAATCGTAATAACCATAGTCGGATTTGAAAACGTCTTGAACACGTTTTCCTTTGTGTTTACCAAAATTGAACACAATTTCTTGTTTATCGTTGTATATCAATCTACCGGCAAGATCTGCCAAATTACTTTGTCCGCTGAATTTGTGAAGGAATTCAATATTGGGTTCAAGGGTTTCGTATTTCTCCAATTGAGATTGAATGATCTCCCAGGTTGCTTCAGTATCTGCTTTAGCACTGTGTGCATTGTCGAGCACTTTATTGCAATAAAATTTGAAAGCAGCGCTCAAGTTACGAGGTTCCATGAGATGGAAGATTTTCTGAGCATCGATGAATTTTCTTTTTGATACTTCAAATTCAACTCCAGCCCTGTAAAACTCTTCTACCAGCATGGGGAAGTCGAATTTATTGCTGTTGAATCCGGCAAAATCACAATTTTGAAGGAATTGATTGATGTCATGGGCTTTGTCCTTAAAAGCGGGTTCATTGGCCACATCCTCATTAGAAATTCCGTGAATAGCAGTAATTTCAGGAGGAATAGGAATGCCAGGATTAAAGCGTTGAAAAAGATCGGAACGACTTCCATCAGGTTCAATTTTGATCATATAGAGTTCTACAATTCTATCATGCGAGGTATTGATACCTGTAGTTTCGAGGTCGAAAATGACCAGCGGTTTGTGTAGTTTTAAATTCATTGGGTATTCAGAGAAGATCGGGTCTTCGGTTTTTAGTTCTTAATTCTGCTTGATCAAAACGCCATTCTTCAATCAATTTAAAATTTCCTGAAAGAAGTACATCAGGCACTTTCATGCCTTTAAATTCAGCGGGGCGGGTATATACCGGAGGTGCCAAAAGGCCATCTTGAAAGCTATCACTCAGGGCTGACTCTTCGTTTCCCAGTACACCGGGAATCAATCTTACGATGCTATCTGTAATGATTGCTGCTGCTAATTCACCACCGGTTAACACATAATCACCTATTGATATTTCTTTGGTAACATACATTTCTCTTATTCTTTCATCAATGCCTTTATAGTGACCACAAAGAATAATGAGATTTTGTTTTAGAGAAAGCGTATTGGCTGCTTTTTGATTCCATACTTCACCATCGGGAGAAGTATAGATGATCTCGTCATAAGTTCGTTTTGCCTTAAGGTCTTCGATTGCATTTGCAAGCGGTTCGCACATCAGCACCATGCCTGCACCACCACCAAATTGGTAATCATCTACCTGACCATAACGGTTAAGGGCATAATCTCGCAGATTAATAAGGTTGATGGTGGCTAAACCTTTGTCTACTGCACGTTTAACCATTGAATGGCCAAGAGGACTTTCAAGTATAGCAGGTTGAACGGTGATGATGTCGATGTTCATGTGTATTAGAGGTCGAGAAGACCTTCAGGAAATTGTGCTTTAATTAGTTTAAGCTCATGATTGATCTCAGAAATCAGATCATCATGAAAAGGGATGAGACAATCTTTATAACCCACTCTAAATTCTAGGAGAATTTGTGAGGGCATTTCAATTACAGAAGTAATGTTATAGGTTTCTCCTGTAAGGGTATTTTCAAGTTGATAGGAGGCAAAATCGAATTCAGCTTCCGGAGATTCGGTTTCAAAATCGAGAATGGACTTGCCGCAGAGGAATTCCACATCATCGGAAGAATTCAATCCATCAAGCAGAATTATTTCCGCATTGGCGTTGTAGTGAGAGATTTTGTAAGGAACAAATTTTTCATTGATTTCAATCAATAGAAAATCAGCGGGTTGGAAATCATCATCCGTTTTAATCCTGATGTGGCCATTGAACCCATGAGGTTTCAAAACAAAACCCACCTTTCGGGTGGGTTTTGAGTGAATGTTATGTGAGCCTGAATGCTGCATAACGGATAATCCGAATTATGCTTCAGGGTTTTCTGCCGGAGTTTCTTCGGCAGGTGTTTCTTCTGCATTTTCAATTGCTTGTTCAGCAACTGTTTCAACAACTGCATTTTTAGCAGCAATAGCGGCGGCTTTAGCATCTTTTGCTTTAGCTTCAGCTTTGAGTTTTTCAGCAGCTGTTTCAGCTTTAGCAGCGGCAAGTTTATCGCGTTTGCTTTGAACTTTGTTGTCTTTGTCGCTTAACCAGTTTTGGAACTTGGTTTCAGCTTCTTCTGCTGTAAAGGCGCCTTTGTTAACACCACCATGTAAATGGTGAAGCATCATTGCTCCTTTGTAAGATAAAATTGCTCTAACAGTGTCGGTTGGAACCGCACCGTTGTCTAACCATTTCACAGCCTGCTCGAGGTTTAGGTTGATAGTTGCCGGGTTGGTGTTAGGGTTGTAATCGCCAATCCTTTCAATAAATCTACCATCTCTCGGAGCACGTGAATCTGCCGCCACAATGTAGTAGTAGGCTTGTTTTTTGCGTCCATGACGCTGTAATCTTAATTTAGTTGCCATAAAAATAACGCAAGGTCTCCTGACTTGCGGGCTGCAAAGGTAATACTTTTTTCAAAAAATTCAAATACAATTTGAGGAATACCTATAAGAGTCTCATCGGAACAAAATTATCAACAACAATTTAAAAAGAAATAAAAAAGATTACTTTTGCAAACCTTAGGAAAGTCAAGCATTGGAAAACTTTATTGTATCGGCACGTAAGTACAGACCCTCGGTTTTTGATGAGGTTGTGGGTCAAGGCCATGTTACAGGTACTTTATTGAATGAGATCAATAACAATCACTTGGCTCAAAGTTTTTTGTTTACAGGTCCTAGAGGTGTAGGTAAAACCACTTGTGCCAGGATTTTGGCCAAAATCATCAATCAAAAAGATGGTGACGATCCGAATCAGGATTATGCTTTCAACATTTTTGAGATGGATGCCGCCAGTAACAATTCTGTTGAAGACATCAGAAATCTCAACGAACAAGTTAGAATTCCTCCACAGGTTGGCAATTATAAAGTCTATATCATAGACGAGGTGCACATGCTTTCAACTGCAGCGTTCAATGCATTTTTGAAAACCTTGGAAGAACCTCCTAAGTATGCCATTTTTATTTTGGCAACTACCGAAAAGCACAAAATATTACCCACTATCCTGTCCAGATGCCAGATATTCAATTTCAAACGCATTCAAATCAGAGACATGGTGGAACATTTGCATAAAATAGCCATCAAAGAAAACATCAAAGTTGAAGATGAGGCTTTGCATTTGATTGCAGAAAAGGCTGATGGCGGACTGAGAGACTGTTTGTCCTTGTTTGACCAAATGGTGAGTTACTGCAATGGAGACATTACTTATGAAAAAGCAGTTGAAAACCTCAACATCTTAGATAAAGATTACTATTTCAAAGTGACCGATTCTATTTTGAATCAAAATGTTTCGGAAGTGCTCAACTATCTGGATGAAATATTGAATAAAGGTTTTGATGGTCAAATGTTTTTGAATGGATTGAGTGAACATCTCAGGAACCTAATGGTTTGTAAAGATGTCAGCACTGTTCATCTTCTCGATGTCGGCGAAACACATAAACAGAAGTACGAGAAACAATGTGTATTAACTGATTTGTCGTTCCTATTGAATGCTCTGAACATCAATAACAATTTTGATTTAGAATACAAAAGCAGCAAAAACCCAAGGCTGCATGTGGAATTGGCATTGATGAAACTTTGTCACATCAGAAGTATCATCAATTCAGCAGTATCGCTGGAAGAAATAAAAAAAAAAGTGATGACTTCTTAAGGCGTAAGTCTGAAGAAAAAATCAAAAAAACACCTCAAGTACCGGTTCACGGTATAAAAGAAGCACCTCTGGCCGATAAGAGTTTCAGCTTACCTAAGATTCCTAAAAAAGACAGTGTTGTAATTCCTCCCCCTATCCAATTGTCAATTGCGGAGATTGTTGAAGAAGCTGACCATATTGCACAAGAAGAAAAGGAAAAAGAAAATGATGAGGATAACATCATCATACAGCCTGATTTGTCTGGCAGAATATACCCTGAATTCAATGTCGACAATGTCATTAAATCAAACGCCGTATTCGCCGACAAACAAAAGGTTTCAATCATTTCTTTGATCAAGTTGCTGATTCCGGTGATTGATAACAAGCAAGTCATTATTACCTTGACCAAACAACAAGAGGAATTCATTGGAGATGTAAAAATTGAATGGCAGGCGCATTTAAGAGAGTATTTCAACGACAGAAGCATCACATTGTTCATCCATACTGATGATAATGTTGAAACAAAGAGAAAGGCTTATACACCTTCAGAACAATTCAGGGAAATGATGGATGAAAATGAAATGTTCAGAAAAATGGTTCAAAAATTCAAACTGAAATTGAAACAATAAAATGTGGTTCAGAAAGGATATAGCAATCGCTTTATGGTTGATTTTATTCAGTTTCTTGACTCATTTACCATTTTTGAATTTACCACCATGCGGTGCTCATGTTTGGCGTCAATGCAACACTTTGGCCATGAGTCGCAATTTTTGTGAAGAAGGTGGTAAAATAACTGAAGCAAGAATTGACAGAAGAAATGAAACCAATGGCATTACCGGTTCGCATTTCCCTCTTTACGAGTATGTTCTAGGACAAGTTTATAAGGTATTTGGTACTTCGGATTCAATAGCTCGGGTGTATTCTCTACTTATTTTTACAATTGGTTTGTTCGGTTTTTTTCGATTGACTTTTTATTTTTCGGACAATCGAATCAATAATTTCATTGTAACATTGATCTTTGGAAGCATTCCTCAATTGTATTACGATTCCATCAATGCTTTGCCGGATATACTTGCATTAAGCCTGTCCATTTGGTCGATGC
>DASWYG010000166.1:0-3934 GCA_036405075.1 Bacteroidia bacterium
ATGATTCTGATCAAAGAAGTTTTACCGGCTCCATTTGGTCCTAACAAACCATAAATGCAGCCTTTAGGAACTTTGATCGAGACATTTTTAAGGGCAGTCTTTCCTGTATAAAATTTAGAAACGCCTGAAATTTCGAGTAAGGTGTTGTCCATTGACTTTTGATTTGCAGCAAAACAAATCAATTTTAAGATACATTTTATTTAATTCGATGTTCGAATGTGTAATAACGACCAGTATGGTTTTGATTGGCATGAAAGTATTAAAGCCTTCGACAAATAACGCATTGAATTAAAAAATAATTCTATAGTTGAAGTTGGGAAACAGCCCCAATTGGTATTGTGTCACTATTTGTTTTCTTAGTGGATCATAACTCTCTAAGAAAATGTTTTTTCTGTTGCTGATGTTTTGAATGTCAATAAACCACTCCTGAGTCATTTTTTTCCCGGATAGTTTATAGGTTACTTTAAAATCGACTCTGAAATATGGTTTAAAACTTTTATCAAATGTTAGTTCTGAATACAAAACCTGTTTGTTTTCAATAATGGATCTGTTGATATCTATTGGCGTGTATCTTCGACCTCCAGCTAAGGCAATTTTTGAATCAAAAGAAAGGGTATTTCTGCTGTTTAATTTAATTTCCTTTCCGGCTAAAACATTGCCAACATAATTGCCATTGAATGCTGTGTTTTTTAATTCACCATTACTTCCTTTGTATTTACTTTGATAAAGTGAAATGGTATTGAGCATATAAAATCCTTTTGAAAAAGTCTTTTCTAATGTAAACTCCAAACCGTAATTAAAGCCAGTGCCTTTATTGACCAAGCTATCGGTATTTGGACGGTTGAAATCAGTTCCTTCGTTGATAGTTGAATAGTATGAAGGACTTTGTGTTACTGCAATGTTGTATAGATACTGATAGTATGCTTCAGTTTTAAATCGCCAGGTTCGTGTGATGTTTTTTTCATAAGCTGCAACAAAATGAACACTTTTATTCATGCCTAAATTTTTATTGGTGTAAGCAAAACCATTGTTCGTTTCTATCAACAAATAATAGGTTTGCATGTTTTGTATTTGGCTATGGAATCCACTAGCAAAGCTGATTTTATCAAAGTTGCCCAATTGATGGTTGATGCCAATGCGAGGTTCAATAGCACCTGTACCATTTAACTTTAATCCTTGATAATGCAAACCTGTGTTGAGTGTTGTATATGGACTGAGTTTGTATTTCATATTGGCATACCCTTGTAATAAAAATGTATTTCCATTGATGTTCCTCAATGGTTTGAATGAATTGCCAATTTGCGCGCTGTCGTGAAACTTGAATCCCGGATTTTGTACATTGATACCAAGATTGAATTGTTTGGCAGCATTGATCTTATAATTGAAAATACTGTTCAATACAATGTTATTTGCACTTGAATTGTCACGATATTGAGCGATGCGTATCAAGTTGTCATTTGATACAGAATCAACCAAAGTTTTTACACCTGTATAAGTAAATCCCAGAGATGATCTGATATACATTTTTGAATTGAGTACGTGTGTGTATGAAACACCGGTAACCCCCATAGTTGTTTTGTATTTGAGGTCCTGATTGCCGGTACTGTAAAAATTACTCGAATCTGTTTGTCCACTGTTTTCAAAATGGATATTACTGAAGCCACCAATTCCAAAGAAACTTAGATTGTGTTTACCCATTGGGAAATTGAGTTTGAAACTCAGATCCTGATAATAGGGGATGGCAGTGCCAGTTCCAAAGTTCAATCCTATCTTTTGTAATACTGCCAGTGTTGAATAGCGGTAATTGATCAAAAAGCTAGATTTTTTTGAGCGATTAATAGGGCCTTCTGCTCCGGCTTCAAATCCGTTGAATCCGATCTGACCGGTAAATTCAAATTTGTCTTTATTCCCTTCGCGCATTTGTAAATCAAACACGCCGGCTGAGGCATTGCCATACATGGATGGAAATGCACCGGTAAGAAAATCTGATTTGGCCAAAACATTGTTGTTGAGTATGGTCACCGGTCCGCCACTTGCACCCATAGCACCAAAGTGACTTGGATTTGGAATGTCTAAACCTTCTAAACGCCAGAGCAAACCTTGAGGAGAATTGCCTCTTATGATGATGTCATTTCTCGAATCATTATTGCCAACAACACCTGCAAAATTGCTTGCCATACGGGCAGGGTCATTTCTGCTGCCTGCAAATCTTTTTGTGTCGTCTATGTTAAAAGCTCTTGCACTAAGTGTTATGTTACTGTTGTTGAGAGTGGTGGATTTACCTTTTATTTTACCCGCTTTTAACTCAGTAAATCTTTCATATAGTTCAACTTCTAAATAGGTTTCTTTACCCGATTCATGATTCAAGTTTGAAACCAAGTACTCCAAATATGATTGATAGGTTATACGAATATTGATTCTGCCGGTTGGAACTGAATCAATTTGAAAATAACCATTCTCATCTGTAAGCACAAAAGGAATTGAATGGATAGAATCTAAGATTTCCACTTTAGCTCCTTTTATGGAAATGGTGGTTTGTCCATCTCTGACTCTGCCTTTTACGGTTTGATGATAATCCTGTGCTTGAAGATTAAAGCAAAGCAAAATTAAACTGGCTAATATGAATTTCATGATGCAAAACAAAAACTAAAAAAATTGACAACTATTAACAAATGTTAAGTTTCCCGAATATCTTTTCTAATTCTGCTGAGACTTTGAGGTGTAATGCCCAGAAAAGTAGCAATGTGTTCCAATTTCACCAATTCAAACAATCTGGGATTTCGTTTAACCAAATCGAGATATCGCTCTTTTGCCGACATCGTCAAGAGCAATATTTCTCGGTCTTCTTTATGACTCAAATACATCTCAGCATTGATACGTCCCAATCTTTCACCTGTGTGCGAATGGCCATAGAGCATTTGCAGATCATTGTAACTGACAGAAAGCACCTCTACAGTTTCTAATGCTTCAATACCGATTTTAGAAGGACCTCTCATCACAAATGAAGCATAAGCAGAGCAAAAGGAGCCTTCAGATGCAAAACCCAAAGAGATGTCCTCTTGTTTGTTTCCGGTGGTAAACAATCTAACTGTTCCTGATAGGATAAACTTGAGATGATTTTCAATTTCACCTTCTCTGAGTAAAAACTCACCTTTAGCAAATCGTTTGTTATTTAATTTGGATGCAAACAATTGCCATTCATCTTCTGAAAGAATGGCCATCCTATCAAATACTTCTCTGATGCGCAAGTGTTGCAGGTTCATTTTACTTTATTGAGTTCCGGGTTTTATTTCGGTATTAAACTGATTATCTGTAAGCGATCTGAAAAACAGTTGTAGCTTCATTTTTAAACTGCGTTCCAATTCTGTTCTCAATTTCAATTCCTCTGAAGTCAATTGCCATCTGATTTTAGTATTGGGCGTGTATTTAGGCTGCACATACATTTTTACTGATCCATCGGGATACAAACGTATGCAATAAGGATAATCAATCAATTGAGGTAAACCATCAGATACATTGATTGAAGTTCGTTTACTTGAATCCAATAAACTGGAACCAAAGCTGAAGAATTTTTCTTTAACACCGGCTAAACTGAGAATTGTCGACATGATGTCAGGATGAGATGCCGTGATGTCTTCCCTAATACCGGCTTGAATCAAACCGGGAGCATAGATCATCAGGGGTATTTCAAATTTTCCGGTTGGGGCATAATAATATTCATTGACACTGTGCGATGGGTGATCAGCAGTTATGATAAAAACTGTGTTTTTGAACCATTCTTTTTCTGAAGCTGATTTAAAAAAGTTTCTTAATGCATGATCGGTATATTGCACAGATTTGTAAATGGGCAAATGACCTCCTTTAAACACATTGGTGTATTGATCAGGGATGTTGTACGGATCATGTGAAGTAAGTGTAAAAACGGAGCTAAAGA
>DASWYG010000167.1:0-18075 GCA_036405075.1 Bacteroidia bacterium
TGTCATTGCTCCTAATAGAAAAAACAAAATCCCTGAGATGTCAGAAAGTTCGTGACTTAAATCTGCATTGATGTGAACAATTTCAAAATGATCTACAAGAGCCCAAATGGCCCACATTGATGCGCCGATCAATAGCGCCGGGGCTGTCTTATTGATTTTAAGCGGATGTTCGAAGGCTATAGCGGCATAACCTAAGATAAAAATAATGATTAGACTTATTTCCATGAGGATGAAATTTGCAGCGAATATATTATAAAAACAAATACAAGCTACAAGAATCTTAAAACTTGAAAATCAAGCTTTTTTGTAAATCGGTACAGTGCTGCATGGCTCACCATACATGATGGATTTTACCAATGGGGTAAGCTTCTCTGTTAGATGCACATAAGCGCTCACAGGCACAGGGTATTTGCTGCACCCTTTTACCACTACCCTCTGATCACGATACGATTCCAAGTCCATGGCATCTATTGCAGTTAAATAATGCATGGTATCATACTCGGCTTGAGTGCCAAAAAAAACAGACTTTGCAATTCCACTAAGCTTATTTGAAATCAGCATATAAGCCCAGGTTGGCACTATGGCGTCAGTTGAACAATGAACATTGACAATTGCTCCCTTATAAATTGACCAATCATTGCCCTTGATGAAATCTCTAAATTCTTTTTCCTTCAACATCAGGCCCATGTAGAGTTGATCCTTGATATCAAGAGACATGCGGGCTTCACTCTCATGAAACATTTCCAGATCTATGGTCATAAGACCACTTTGACTCACCTTATTGACTATGGGCTCCATAACGACTCTACAAAACTAATCAATCGTTTGCAATGAGTTGATTATTTTTTTCAATGCCATCATAATCAACCTCTTTATTTCGTTACTTTTGCAAACCTGAAATTCCGATGAAACCGATACGTGTTTTCCTATTTTTACTGCTATGCTTGCTGAGTTTGTTGGTCACTTCTTTGTCCAGCCACTACATCAGTAAAATTGCCGGTAAAGAATTTGTCGCTTTGCCGAATTACAAGGACATCATTTTTGAAAAACCTGATTCTACAGCATATTTCGCAGAACTTAAAAAACTTGAGGAATCTAAATCGCTTCAACAACGCAAAGAAGAAATTCTTAAAAAACCAAGCCGCTCTTCTGCAGACACCTTGGTGCTCATGCAAGTTGAAGCCATGGAAAGTCCGGCCAAATTTTACTTTGCAAATGACGATCGCAAGGTAATGGATCAATTCTTTGATGCTTTACACAAAGCTCAAAGAGACAATACAGGATTTCGCATCATTCACTATGGCGATTCTCAGATCGAAATGGACCGCATCAGCAGTTATGTCAGAGAGCAATTACAAAAACTGTTTGGAGGCTCGGGTATGGGCTTGTTACCTGCTTTGGAAGTAACGCCTAAATACACGGTTGCCGTTCAAAGTACAGGGAATTGGGCTCGTAAACTCACATTTGGAGGCAATGAAAACAGAGCCAAACACAACAGATATGGCCCAATGGCTTACTTCTGCAAAAAAGAAAGTGATCCAGCATCCGTGGTAATCACCGCAAGAGAAAACACCAGCTTTAAAAACAGAAACATCAGCCTCTGTAAAGTTTTGGTTGGAAGTATAGACCGACAATTGGACATCACGGTCAATGTCAATGGAAAAAATTTAGAAACAAAATCGCTTCAACCCAACCCTGTTGAGCAACTAGTTACATTTAATGTAGACAGTTGCGAAGGTAAGATCACTTTGAAATTCAGTGGGGCGAATGCCGACATCCTAGGGATAGCTCTGGATGGCAAAAGCGGAATTTGCCTCGACAATATCCCTATGCGCGGTAGCTCAGGAACAGTGTTCAGACGTATAGGAGCAGAATCTTTGCGCAGATCATATCAGATATTAGGGGTTAAATCCGTTATACTACAATTTGGCGGTAATGCTTTACCAGGCATGAGCAGTAAAGCATCTGCTGAAGCTTATGGAAAGAAATTTTACGACGAGATCAAATACCTTAAATCCATTGACCCCGAATTAATGGTATTTGTAATTGGACCAGCAGATATGAGCATCAGGCAAAATGGCAATCTCATCACACATCCTCAACTGGAGAATGTAAGAGACGCCCTTCGCAAAGCAACTTTAGATGCAGGAGGTGTATTTTGGGACATGTATGAAGCAATGGGTGGAAACGGCAGTATGGTGAAATGGGTAAAATCCAAACCTGCTCTTGGTTCTCCCGATTACATACATTTCAGTCAAAAAGGCGCCGAAAAAATAGCCGGAATCTTTTATCAGTCACTGATGAAAGAATACGATATGTACAAATTAAGAAAAAAACTGGAGAACTGATACCCTTTAATTGACAAAACTATTCACATACCTCACCTGCATCACAATAGCATTCAACATTGCTACTTGTGACGCTCAGGATGGTGCCATCAATATCAGTCAATACCCTTTTGTTAATTACAGTCTCAATCAAGTTGAATTTTATAAAGACAGCATCGATTTTTACGGATTCTTCCGAAAACTCGACAAACTGGTAACGACAGGTAAAGGAAAGATAAACATCGTTCATTTCGGCGGATCCCACGTTCAAGCTGATATTTGGACCAGCAAAATGAGGGAAAACTTCAATCAATTTGTGAATCAAAAAGTGGCTGCCAGAGGTTGGGTATACCCATTTAAAATGGGCTTTTCAAAAAACAACAATCCTGCAAATTACGGTTTTTTATATACCGGTAAATGGGATGGTTGTAGGGCTGTAAACTATTCATGCAGCGGAAACATTGGCATGAATGCCATAAAAACCACCACCTATGATTCGGGGGCCACTTTTGCATTTACACTGTATCAAACGGCAAAGACAGAATATGCTTTTGATCGCATCAAGGTCTTCTACGATATACATCATCAAAGCTATGAAATTGGCCTCGATTCTCCCTATTTTGCTAAACAAGTGATTACCAATAAAATTGGAGGTTACACAGAGTTTGTATTTGAACAACCTATGCATGAAGTGCGTTTTAAATTGCGTAAAACAGACTCTTTGCAAAACATTTTTACATTCTATGGCATGTATACAGACCTTGAAGCCCCCGGCATTAATTACAATGCCATTGGCGCCAATGGAGCTTCTGTTCCAACCTATTTGAAATGCAATTTGATTGAACAACAATTGAGTGTTATAAAACCGGATCTGATTATTTTTTCGGTTGGTATTAACGATGCTTTTGATCCAAATTTTTGCCAAACCTGTTATGAAAACAATTACAAAGAATGGCTCAAAATTGTGAAGAAAGTTGCCCCCAATGCAGCCATATTGTTTACAACCAATACTGACAGTTACAAAAAAGGGCGGAAAGGGAAATTCTATCAAAATCTCACAGGCTTAGAAGTAAAATCAGCCATGCGTAATTTGTCTGCCGAATACAACACCGGTGTTTGGGATTTATTTTCCATCATGGGTGGATTGGGCAGTATGGAGTTTTGGGTAAGGAATAAAATGGCTGCATCAGACAGGGTGCATCTGTCTCCAACAGGATATAAATTGATTGGCGACTTGATGTTCAACGCCTTTATTCGAAAATATGAGGATTATCTTTTGTTGCCTATTGCAAGATTGAAACACGATGATTGATATACTGACACAGAAAATTTTAGACTTTTTTACATTCAATCCGGAGAAGCCCATCATCTTCACCGACATCACTTTTTGGATTTTCTTTACGGCTGTTTATGGTATTTTTACTGTCATTTACAAAGAATACAACAAGAAAAATCTATTCCTTTTCATTGTCAGTATCTTTTTCTATTACAAAACCAGCGGGATGTTCTTCCTCCTGCTTTTGTTTACCATTTCAAATGAATATCTGATTGGCCTACAAATTGATAAATCAAAAAACGCCTTGAGTCGCAAATTGATGTTGGCATATAGCATCATCATCAATATGGGCTTATTGTTTTATTTCAAATACGCCTATTTCTTTACAGAATCATACAATCAGCTATTTCACACAGACAACAAAGTGTTCAACTATTTTGCTCATTGGAGCAATGGTTTCACAGGCACTCATTTTGATATTGATAAGATCATTTTACCTGTTGGTATATCTTTCTATACGTTTCAAACTTTAAGCTATACCATCGATGTTTATTTCAAACGTTTGGCTCCGGTTAAAAACTTTTTTGACTTTGGTTTTTATGTTTCATTCTTCCCACAATTGGTAGCAGGCCCAATAGTTAGAGCCAAAGATTTCATTCCTCAGATAAGAACCCCATTCAAATTGACCAATTATCAATTAGGATTGGCTGTGTTCATGATCTTAAATGGTCTCATTAAAAAAATGGTTGTTGGTGATTACATCGCCGTCAATTTCATCGACCGTATTTACGCCAATCCTCTTATCTTCTCAGGTGTAGAAAACCTATTCGCAGTAATTGCTTATTCCTTACAGGTATACCTCGACTTCTCTGGCTATACAGATATCGCAATAGGAATTTCACTGTTGATGGGATATCGATTGAACACCAACTTCAACTCTCCTTATAAAGCTAAAAATACAGCCGAATTCTGGAAACGCTGGCACATCTCATTGTCTACCTGGTTGCAAGATTATTTGTATATCCCTTTGGGTGGCAACAGAAAAGGCACCATCGCTTCTTATGTCATTATAGGCATCATGTCTGTCTTCATTTCTTTGATGCTGGATGCAACCTGGTTTTTATGGGTAGTGGCTTCTATTGCTTTGGTTTTGATCTTATTGTCCATCATTTCAAAAGAGGTTAAAAAAGCCGTCAACACCAATATCAATCTAATGATCACAATGCTTTTAGGTGGAATGTGGCACGGTGCAACTTTAAACTTTATCATTTGGGGTGGACTTAATGGATTAGGCCTAATCGTTTATAAATTTTGGAAGAAGATCAGTCCATACGAAAAACTCAAATCATTGCCTGTTCACTTTTGGAAAGTGTTCAACACATTTGCATTCATAACCCTGACCAGAATTTTCTTCAGAGCTGAAGACATGCAACAAGCCAATGAAGTGATTTTGAAAATAACTGAGGATTTAAATTTTTCATATTTACCAAAAGTCATTGAACATTACTGGGAGGCTTTTACCTTGATGACCATAGGATTTGTCATACATTGGCTGCCAAAAGACACAAAATGGCAAATTAAAAAACTGTTCATCAAATCTCCAATGCCAATCAAAATTGTTCTCACCATTTTAACTGTGATTTTGATCTTCCAAACGATGTCACAGGATATGAAGCCTTTCATATATTTCCAGTTTTAAGACCATTAAGTTCAATTAATTGAAGTAAATTTCAATTACATTTGTTGACAAGCAATTGAATTGAAACACATCCGATACATCTCATACGGACCCTTAAAAACCGGTGGCTACAGGCATGAAACATTGCTTTACAATTCTGTTGTTCAATTTTACAGAAACATTGATCAAGTCAATGCTGAAACCATCAGACGTCCCCGTTTATTTGAATCCTTCTTCTCTCATCTGGATCTGTTGTTGTGGGGGTTTCTAAAAAGCAATGCCGACATCAACATTGTTCCTGCCCGACTTGCTATTCCCGCAATTTTACGCAACTATTTTAACCGCTCTGAAGTTTGGATCGTTCTTCACAATCATGACCCGAATGATGGCAAATCAAGCTCCCTGAATCATTACTTAAATCGATTGTTCAATCTACTGAAAAAAAGATCTGACAGTCGCTTCAAAATCATTGCTGTGTCGCCATACTGGGTGAATTATTTTCAGAATCAATTGGGTTTACCCAACGTGCATTTATTTCCCAATTTGTTTGATACCGAAATCTATAAACCCTATCAGCAAAACGAAAAATATCCTTGGATACATTTGGGTCAATTCAGCAGTAAAAACGATCCTGATATCTTAAGATTGGCAGGTGCATTAACTGCAGACGGTTACTATTGTTATTTCAGCACCTTAGATCCTGATAAAGCCATGTCACACAACGGAAAATTCGAAGTGATTTGCTTTCATGGTTTTGAAGATTATCTCGAACAAATGTCAAGGTCATGTTGCACCCTGGCCCTTACACAGATCAATGAAGGATGGAACAGAGTGGCTCATGAAAGCATTTTGGTGGGTACTCCTGTTATTGGTTACAACAAAGGTGGCTTGGGTGATTTAATGAAAGCTTCAGGCAGTGTTGTCGTAAGGGATATAGATGAGGCATATCTTGCAATCAAAGAATCGTTATGGGTACTGCCGGAAATTGAATTCAATTCAAAATACGACCAATCTAGCGGCATTAATTATATAGCCAATATATGAAACCAACAGTATCTATACTTATACCGGCCTTTAATGCCTATGATGACATTTTTTTTGCTTTAGAAAGTTGCATTCAACAAACATACTCAGACTTTGAGGTCATTATTCTCAGCAACCTCACTGATTATGAAATAGATACTTTGAATGCCGAATTTCCCGACCGTCGATTCAAATATGTTCCAATGTCGGAAGATCAAAGCATTGCTGTTTCACGAAACAAACTTCTGCATTTGGCTCAAGGAAAATACATTGCATGGTTGGATGCTGATGATACCATGCTTGAAGAACGTATTGAATTGCAAGTTGATTTCCTGGAAAAACACCCAAATATTGACATATTGGGCACCTGGATTTATGGCATCTCAGATAAGCGACAAGGTATTTACAAAGCACCCATTCATCATGAAGAAATCAGCACCCACCTCTGGTACCGAAACTGTATGTTTCAACCCACTGTGATGAGCCGGAATTTTTATGTACAGGAAAATATTTTTTATGACACCGATTTTGCCAATTCTTCAGAGGATTATGACTTATGGTACAGATTGAAATCCATCAAAACATTTGCAAACCTACCTCAGGCCCTTTTGATCTATAACATAAGTACAGGAGAAGATTTAGAAAAAAAAAGAAAACAAAATCAATATCATCTCAATTTGTCAAAAATGTGGAAACGCAAATGGGCCGACAGACCTTTGCCCATTAATGAAACAGATAAAAACGATTTTGAACAATTCATATACATCAACTTCAATTGCGACAACATTTCAAAAAAACTGCTAAACATTTTTGAGCTCATCGATCAAAACAGTCTCAATGATTACGAAAAGCTACTGATCGACTTTCATAGACTTAGACTTTGGAAAAACTTAAGTTGGAAATTAAGAATTGTGAACTTGAATTTATTGTTCAGAATCCTAAAAATGGGAAAGATGAAATCTGCCGCAATCATCTAAATTTCAACAAATTAACCAGCCACAGTGATGCCTGTCAGTTCATATTCCTTTAATTTAGCTTACTTTTGCAACAATTCATACAAACATGGAAAAACCAAAAAGTAATATTGGAAGAATCATCTTCGCATTGATCATCATTCTAATCATTGTGATTTTCTCTGTTCAAAACAGTGCCCATACCGATGTTAAAATATTTTTCTGGAAAACAAGTGTTCCTCTTGTACTGCTTTTGTTCTTATGCTTCATTGGCGGTATCTGTCTTTCTCTTATTGCCATTTTTCCGATGAGAAAATACATCAAAGCACAAGCTCGATTAATTGAAGAACTACAAACCAGAAACGATATCTTAGACACACAAAACAAACAGAACAATCAGAAATAACTCCAAATGACATACGACGTAGCAGTAGTAGGTGCAGGCATAGTAGGACTGGCAACAGCTCTTCAAATAAAAAAATCGAATCCGGATCTGAAGGTATTGATCCTTGAAAAAGAAAACAAAGTAGCAGCTCATCAAACTGGCAACAACAGTGGTGTCATTCACAGTGGCATTTATTATAAACCTGGCAGTTTAAAAGCTTTAAATTGCATTGAAGGGTATAATCTGCTCATTGCATTTTGCAAAGAACACAATATTCCATTTGAACTTTGTGGGAAGATCATTGTTGCTACCTCAGAAAATGAAATTCCGGCCCTTGACAACATCTACAAACGCGGCATAGAAAATGGACTCACAGGCTTGCGTTATATCGACACCAATGAAATAAAAGCCATAGAGCCTCATACTTTTGGTGTAAAGGGCTTGGTGGTGCCTCAAACCGGCATTGTCGACTACAAAGTGGTAGCTGCTAAATATGCAGAGGTATTCAAATCATTGGGGGGTGAATTGCGCTTCAATTCGAAAGTAACCGGAGTAAAATCCAATGGAACTGGCGTCAATGTTCAAATTGGCTCAGATTTCATCGAAGCTAAATTATTAGTAAATTGTGCAGGTTTATATTGTGATAAAATTGCTGCCTATACCATTGATGACCTCGCCGTTAAAATCATACCATTCAGAGGTGAATATTATTCATTGAAAAAAGAAAAAAGAAATCTTGTCAATCACCTGATATACCCTGTACCGGACCCTAACTTCCCTTTTTTAGGTGTGCATTTCACCCGACGAATAGATGGTGAAATTGAAGCTGGACCAAATGCTGTATTGGCATTTAAGAGAGAAGGCTATAAAAAATCACAGATCAATTTGTTTGAATTGTTTGAATCTTTGACCTGGAGTGGATTCATTAAAGTTGCTCGTAAATATTGGAAAACAGGATTCGGTGAGTTTTACAGATCTTTCAGCAAAGGCGCATTCACTAAAGCCCTTCAAAAATTATTACCTGAAATCAAATCCTCAGACCTAGAGCCGGGTGGTGCCGGTGTAAGAGCCCAAGCCTGTGATAAAGACGGTGGACTGATTGATGATTTTTACATCAAAGAGCTACCCGGACAAATCCACGTTCTAAATGCTCCAAGTCCGGCAGCAACCAGCAGCCTGGCCATTGGCAAAACCATTGCCGGTTTAGCTTTGAAGCAACTGGGGGGTTAAATAGGATTTAGGATAGAGGATTTAGGAGATAGGGAGATATTCGAGATAATTGAATATCATTCGCATTTCATCTAAAGTAAAGCTATTTATCAGGTACTAATTAACTATTTAGTGTTTTTAAGACATTTAAATCGCAAAGCAATATTCAATGAGTTAATTATTACTAACCTTAATTTTAGTAAATCTCATTGGCAAAATTCAAACAACAAAAGTTAATCGTTTATCATAATTCCACCCTCAATCCTGTATCCTAAATCCTTTATCCTATCCTCTCCCCAATAACCATAGCAACCGGTTTTTCACAATTGTAAGAGTCTTTGCAACGTGTGATTTTATCAGCGATGGATTCAGAATAGGTTTCAGTTTCATTGAAATTAAAACGTTTGAAAAACACTGGAATTTCAGTGACAATGTATAATGATTGCTGTGGATACAATGCGATTAAAGACTGAATAATTGCCGAACCTATACCTTTGTTTCTATGCGTTTCGACAACACCTATGGAGCACAATTCCAATGCATCCTCATTGTCGCGTACACGACCAAGGCCGATGATCTCACCATCTAAATGAGCCACCACAAATTCTTCAGCATCGAGTTCCTCTGCATCCAGATTAAACAGTTCTAGTAATTCTATGATGTCTGGCAGTTGGTGATGCGTGGCGGTTTGTATGGTTGGGTTCATGAGTGGTCTCAAAGGTCGGTAAAAGGAATTGAATTAAGCTATCAGAATTGAAATTTGATTTCATTCTAATGACACAAATTCAACTTAGATTTTGAAACCAGTCATTTCACTCATTCAAAATCATCTTAAAACAGTAAAGGTTCCTCTGAAATAATACGATTTACCAAATACATCACTCACTCTTACAATGTATATATAAACATCTTGCTGAACTAAGTGACCATTGTATTTTCCAGACCATCCAATACCATCATTGGTTTCATATAAAAGTTCTCCCCAGCGATTGAATATTTGCATATTGTACGGACCATCCTGACCGTAGATTGTGGGTTGGAAAAAATCGTTCAATAAGTTTGCATCAGGTGTAAAAACGTTTGGAATAAAAACATTAATAGGGCAATTCATTTTGACTTTGAAAACCCCTGTGTCCATGCAATTGAAATTTTGGGTTCTGTACACATAATAGGTTCCAAAATCTTTAACAGTCAATATTCTATTGAAAGAACTTATGGGCGTCCAGCTGTATTTTAAGGCCGAACCCGCATCCAAATCAACTGAAACGGAAGATCCGGAATCACAAATAAATGTGTCTTTTTGAAAGTTATAAGTATTGATAACAAAAACATTTACAGTATCCTTCAAATCACAATTGCCTTTCTTCAAGTGTATTGTTCTAGTTGTATTGCTTTTGATCTTTTGCAAACCAAGTGGTGGTATGCTTGATAAAACTGTAAATTGAGGCAAAGGATTTGAAATTAATATGGATTCACCATAACACACCGTAGTATCGTTCAATAGTTGCGATGAGTAATTTTCCATTCCCAGCATTGCGGTATATTCCAACTTATTACAAGCAGAAACATCTGCTTTCATTTGATATTTTCCGGCTTTATTGACACTGATCCCCTCTGTTTTTTCGCCGGTACTCCATATAATATTTGAAACATTTGCTCTTGGACTTTTAAGCTCTATCGATTGAAAATTACAGATGGTAAATGTATCCTTTAAGAATTCTGTTTTTATGCTTGTATCAGCATTCACCCACAATGTTTCTTCGGCGTCACAGCCATTATACTTATATTTTAGCACATATTTACCTGGACTGGAAACATCAAAAGAATCTGTTTGAATTGAAGATCCATTGATGCTAAAAGTTTGCAAATTCTTTCTGTTGATTCTTATAGGCTTACCACCTGGACACATACTCGAATCTCTAAACAAATTTGAAACAGGATTAAAATGAACAGTGAATGTGTCATAAAACAAACACTCCCCGGAAGTTCCCTTTAAAAAGTAAGTTCTATTTGTAGTAAGATTGTTAATTTTTAGTTCATTGCCGGTGTACGGACCCGGATCTTGAATTCCAGTCCATAAACAACTAATAGTCCCATTAAAGTCCGTGTCCAGTTTCAAAGTGAATGACTGTTTACACAAAACCGAATCAGGTCCAAGTATTTTAAATTTATATGCTTTTCTTTGGGGTTTTAATACGATCTCGGATGTATCAGACAATAAGTTGATGGTGTCTACAATCTCAAGGCGTACAAGATTAGAATCTTTTATGTCCGGGCTATTGATTGGCAATACTGGATTTTTAAGCTTTGAGAACAATTGATCATTCAAATACCATTGATACACTTTATCTCCTTTGTTTTTACCTATACTAAACAACCTAATTGAGTCACTGGAGCATAATCCCTTAACATCTATCATAGCCTCAGGAGGCATAAAATCAAAGGGTTTACATCCTGCATTTGATGCAACAAGTGTTTCAATTTCGAAAGAAACTTCTTCATTGATCACTTTATTGGATATGGCCTGAATATAATAGTCATCAAAAGAACCACCCATGCAACTCAAAACAAAATAGGCTCTACCTTCATCCGGTCTTAGTATTTTGATCAAATTACTGCAGGTTCCTCCATACACATTGTAATACAATACCCCATCACCTTTAAGTTTTTTGATCTTTAGATCGAATTTCTTTAAGCCCGTAATGCTTACTTTGAACCAACTGGATTTCACCCAATTAGCAGTATCCGGTTCATTTGGAGAATTACCATAGGTATGACAAATATTATCTGCTTTTACAACTGTTTTGCCAAAACCACTAATATTTCCAGCTACTGCAGTACTACAAAAATCACCTTGTTTTGGCAATGTTTTTATCTTCACATCAACTGTGACCAGGTAATTGTATCTGGCTTTATCCTTATCAACCCAATCGTCTTCAACGAGCACAAAATAGCGATTACTGCTACAACTGGTATTTGTAAAACCAACAGTATTCTCTCGACTTTCGCCCTTGGGACCATTGATCCTGTCGTTACTTACCAAAAGTTGCATGTGCGACGAGGTACTATCAAATCCGTTACCCAAAGCCAATGATGTATTTGATTGATATGTGCCTGTGTACCTATAAACAGAAAAAAGCTTTGTAAAATCTAAGGTAGTTTGTCCAAAAAGTGAAACAGAGACATCCGCAGAACCATCAACAGTAAATGTATACCAAATGTTCCTTCTTTTGTATCCCCTTTTAACATTCAGTGTATCGGGATATGGAATTGTGATGTTTCCAAAATATTTGTAGCTGCAATACAATTGTCCCATGTCCATTGCACAAGGATCAATATCATAACCTGTTGTGTGACAAGTGATCGGCAAAGGGCTTGATGTAACGGTCTTATTTTGATTAAAATGACCTATATCATAAGCACTTTTAGCGTAATCATTAGGAGATTTTACATGGGGAGTAAAATACAATTTCACAAAATTGCTGTATGGCACCCCCCAATCTACAAATGTATAGTACTTCCCCCCTTCAAGGTTACAATACGTATAACCTCCCGAGCATCTTGAAACCACATTCATGGTATCATAGATTAAATTCGGGTCAAGTGCACAATCCCCTTTATAAAGCTCGAAACTTGATTCATCTTGATTGGTTCTGAACTCAGCATTGGCACCTAAATAAAATGTATAAAATGAAAAACCGGTCAAATCATCGACATATTGCTTTTTATCAACTGTTAGAGCGGGTTTGGCAGTTTTTGTGTTGCACATCATACAATGTGTCAGTTCAAAAACATAGTCTAAATTCTTTAAATTACCTGATGCCGTGAGAACATCCGAATGCCCATTCACCTTATATGCGTTTATTGGAAAGTAAAATGTATTGGTCGTACACAAATTAGTTGGGCTCAAAACTATTTTCGAGATCGGAGGATCACAATTCAAAATGGTATTTCTCGAATCGTAAACACAAAGTATAGAATAATAGCCTGTATCAAAATCCTGACAGGCATTCTTTCCAAAAAAATAATGCATTTTCACATAAGAGTAATTATCTATTAATTTCACATCCCCTTTGCTGAATCTGCCCTTAAATATATAATAGGATAAAACTTTAAATTTTGTTGGAACATCGTCATTAACATCTATTGCCATTTTTGTCCCGACTCTAAATTCCCGAAAGATCACATACCCTTTCACCGACAATGTATCCACTACAATTGTTGTATCCTTGAAATCATTTATATGAATTGTACTGCCAATCAAAGACCCCATACCATTGCTGATAGTTCCCAGATTTTCGGGCCATTTTGGATAATAATTCACTTGGTTCAAAACAGGAGATTCCTGCCAGATCTTATGATTAAAAGACATTGAAAATTGCGGATAACACACTGTAACAAGTGTATAGGTTCCACTGTTGATACAATACTCCAATGTATCCGTAAATTCACTAAATACATTTACAAGATTACAATTTTGTGTGATATCGCCTTTGTAAAGCAAATAATACATCCCAACAGGAAAATTATTATGCTGAATAGACACCACCTTCAATACCCCACTTTCTGTAGAATTGATGATTGTATATCCGGCATAAACGAATGTATCTTTAATAGAGTACCAACCATAATTCCATTCATAAGGAATCTTCTCGGGCACAACGGACTTGCACCCATGAAGTTTCAAATTTCCATTGCAATTGAATTCATGAACCTTGTTTCTTGAAAACCCGTTAAATGTGTTAATCACATCATTGGTCGATGGGGTACTCCATAGATCGGTTGTAAAAACTGAGTTTGAAATACTCATCAATATCTGATCAACAGTTCCATATTCAGTTATGAACTGCACAAAGTACTTTTTAAGGCCACTGCTGGAACAATATTTATAGATCGCAACCTCTTCAGACATATTCTTAAATTCAATGAATGGCTTATTTGAACTTATAGAGTCTATTGTTATGGTGTCCTTAAATATCCTGTACCTTACTCTACCTGAAAATGTTCTCAGGGATACCCTTAATTTGAGTGAATTTACCGGAACAACAAATCTTGCAAAAACACTTCTTGTAAAACTGTCATTGCTCATACTTTGCCATTCTTGTTTCTCCATACTCGAACAATCCGGATAAAGGGTTTTAGTTACTGTGGTATTGTTAACTGTTCCAAAATCCAATGGAGTCAAATGATCATCATAAGTTTGGCTTGCCCCTTTTTGACTTACCAATTCAATCCAAACCTCTCCATTAGCTCTCTGATTAAAACCGGCTTGTATGTAGTACCAACCGGGGGCCAAGCATGTATTCCCGCTAAGTCCAAATTTACCAATTGGCACCAACTGTCTTGTCAAATCAGAAACATTGTACGAACAGTTCTTAACTTTGAAAACATTGATTCCTCCAAATATTTGAGGAATGGCCGAATCCTGCTGCTTCAGTTGAATAGAAATGTCTCTGTTTGTTGGCACAAAGAATTTAAACCAGATCGTTTTTGAACAATTTCCATTATCAATTAAATCAGGAGAACATATTTCACCCGATTGTATACTGGCTTGATAGACATTGTGTTTTAAAGAGGAAAAAGCCCCAGTTCCAAATCCTGAATTAGAAATATTTATTGTTTCTGCATTTTGACAATCATCATTGCTTGGCTTTTGAGCAAACAATTCACAAGTTAAGAAACATAAAATCAAGCAAAAAAAGCGATTCATAGTTTAATTTACCATGCAAATTTAACTAAAATAGCCACTGAAACAAAACATGGTCAATGCACTTTACCATTTTTATCCCAAAAAAAAGGCAGAGCCAAGCTCTGCCTTTTCCTATTATTCCGATGAGAAAGGATTAGTAACCCATTCCACCCATGTCTGGCGCGCCATGACTGTGTGGAGCCTCTTTTTCTTTGATTTCTACCAATGCACATTCAGTGGTCAGGATCATACCTGCAACTGATGCTGCATTTTCTAAAGCCACACGGCTTACTTTGGTTGGATCGATGACTCCTGATTTGATCAGATTTTCGTATTGCTCGGTTCTGGCGTTGTAACCAAAATCGTCTTTGCCTTCTTTAACTTTTTGAACGATGATTGAACCTTCTCCACCTGCATTGGCAATGATTTGACGCAATGGCTCTTCAAGCGCACGTCTCACAATGTTGATACCTGTGGTTTCATCCTCATTGTCACCTTTCAAGTTTTCTAAAGCTTCGCTGGCGCGGATATAAGCAATACCTCCACCCGGTACGATACCTTCTTCAACAGCAGCTCTGGTTGCATGCAATGCATCATCTACTCTGTCTTTCTTTTCTTTCATTTCCACTTCACTGGCTGCACCGATGTAAAGAACGGCAACACCACCGGCCAATTTGGCCAAACGCTCTTGCAATTTTTCTCTGTCGTAGTCAGAAGTGGTATTTTCAATCTGAGCTTTGATTTGTGCAATTCTGGCTTGGATATCCTCTTTCTTACCTGCACCACCTACAATTACAGTATTGTCTTTGTCTATTGAAATGCTATCGGCTCTACCCAAATCTTCCATGGTAGCGTCATCTAGTTTTCTGCCTTGCTCTTCGCTGATCACGGTTCCACCGGTCAATACTGCAATGTCTTGCAACATTTCTTTTCTTCTATCGCCAAAGCCCGGAGCTTTAACAGCGGCAATTTTCAGAGAACCTCTGATTTTGTTTACCACCAAAGTAGCCAATGCTTCACCTTCAACTTCCTCGCTGATGATCAACAAAGGTTTGCCGGTTTGAACCACTTTCTCTAATACCGGCAACAAATCTTTCATGTTGCTGATTTTTTTGTCGTAGATCAAGATATAAGCATTTTCCAATTCAGCTACCATTTTCTCAGTGTTGGTAACAAAATAAGCTGATTGGTAACCTCTGTCGAACTGCATACCTTCAACCACATCAACAGTGGTATCGGTACCTTTAGCTTCTTCAACTGTGATCACACCATCTTTGCCAACTTTTTCCATGGCCTCTGCGATCAATTTGCCGATAGCGCTGTCGTTGTTAGCTGATATGGTGGCAACTTGTTCGATTTTTTTGTTGTCGTCGCCAATTTCTTTTGATAATTTTTTAAGTGATTCTACTGTAGAAGTCACTGCTTTTTCGATACCGCGTTTAAGGTCCATTGGGTTTGCACCAGCAGCAACGTTTTTCAAGCCTGTTGTAACAATGCTTTGAGCCAAAACTGTTGCAGTTGTAGTACCATCACCGGCCAAGTCAGCTGTTTTGCTGGCCACTTCTTTCACCATTTGTGCACCCATGTTCTCGATTTCGTTCTCGAGTTCAATTTCTTTTGCTACTGATACACCATCTTTAGTGATGGCAGGTGAACCGTATTTTCTGCCTATTACCACATTTCTTCCTTTAGGTCCAAGAGTTACTTTGACAGCATTTGCCAAAGCGTCTACGCCGCGTTTCAAACCTTCGCGGGCTTCTATGTTAAAATGAATTGATTTTGCCATTTTCTTGTATTGTTCGATGTTTTACTATTTTGTTCAGATTAAATGATTGCGAAAATGTCGCTTTCTCTCATGATGAGGTAATCTTTACCTTCAACTGTAATCTCAGTTCCGGCATATTTGCCATAAAGAACCGTATCTCCTGGTTTGCACGTCATTGGCTCGTCTTTTTTACCGGCTCCAACTGCAACGATGACACCTCTTTGAGGTTTTTCTTTTGCTGTGTCAGGAATGATGATGCCGCCCGCAGTTTTCAACTCTGCTGCAGCTGGCTCTACCAATACTCTGTCTGCTAATGGTTTAATATTCATATTGACTGTAGTAATTTATTTTGTATCTCACTACCTTCACTTATTATGCCATTCGAATTTAACCTGACACCTATGGTCTTTTTGGCAATAAATGACAGAATCTGTCAAGTAAAATTGACAGCTTGTCATAATCCCTGTCAAGTTTATGGAAAATCATTTGGCAATAATTTCTTAACTTTGCAGTTTTCTAATACAATACATGTCACATTTTGAGCCAAAAGGCATCCTGATTCCGGTAGGTGGAGCAGAAGACAAAGGGACTGACCTCGAATTGGGTATCATCTCCAGAAATAACCTCAATTTCTTTGAAATCGGTATTCTTAAGAACATCGTTAAAGAAATCGACAACAACAATGCTCGTATCGAAGTGGTGACCACTGCTTCTCAAATACCCGACGAAGTGGGCGAAAATTATCTGGACGCCTTCGGCAAATTGGGTTGTTCAAATGTAGGACACATGAAAATTCGCAACCGCGAAGATGCCATGCAAAAAGAATTCACCGATAGATTGCTCGCCTGTGATGCTCTTATGTTCAGCGGTGGTAATCAACTGCGTCTCACTTCAATTTTTGGAGGAACAGAGTTTTTGGAAATTCTGCACAATCGCTACGAAAACGAGCGTTTTGTCGTAGCAGGAACAAGTGCCGGTGCCATGGCCATGTCTAACACCATGATTTACCAAGGCAATGCCACTGATGCACACCTCAAAGGTGAAGTGAAGATCACCACTGGTCTCGCCTTTATCAAAGACGTCATCATCGATTCTCATTTCAACAAAAGAGGTCGTTTTGCCCGTTTGGCTCAGGCAGTAGCCGCAAATCCTTCGGCAATAGGCATTGGTTTGGGTGAAGACACCGGTGTAATCATCAGAAACGGTTTTGAAATGGAAGCCATTGGCAGTGGTGCGGTAGTCATCATCGATGGCAGACACATTCGCCACAACAACATTGCAGACATAGAAGAAGGCGCACCGATCTCCGTTGAAAACATGATCGTACACATCATGGAAAAAGGCAATCGTTACAATGCCAAAACCAAGGTATTTGAAGCAGCCAATGTCAATGTGGTGGAATGATCATTTCGTCAAATTGAAATAAAGCAACAAATTGATTCCTCCACTCCTATAACCCAAACCGGGAATAAATGGACTGGTAAATCCTTCTACAACATCATTGTTCTTCATTTTCCCAAATGCGGAATTGTACAATACATCATATAATTGGACTTTCATTTGCCAATTCTTTCTGCCAAACTGATAGGCAATATTGAATGTATATGTACTAAAACTGTTTTTCACTGAATTGAACTCATAGACATAATCACCCCAATAAGGTTCTTCTATGATAAATACGCCACTTTCTCTGTAAGAAATCAGGTTGTACATAAAGCCAAAACATAAACGTTTGTATTTGTTTCTCGCCACCCTGAAACTGAGCTCTGG
>DASWYG010000168.1:0-4305 GCA_036405075.1 Bacteroidia bacterium
AGCAACTCCTTTTTTACCAACTTTAGGAAATATTGCAACATTGAAGTTGCCTCCTTTGCCACCTGGAATTGGATCGGGCTCAATGTGCTCTTGTCTACAGGCCGAAATGAAAAACACCATTAATACAAGGATAAATTTTGATTTCATAACATTTACATTAAGACACCAATAGAGAGATTTCGTTGCAAATCAAGATTAAAAAGTATGATCGATGATGATTTTAAAATCATTGTCGATTTTCTTAAAGATCAAAGAAAAATTTCCATCACTGGTATCCTGCGCTTCTACTTTCCACAATCCTGTTACTTGATAAATGGTATGGGCATCATCCAAAGCTTGATATTCCAATTTATCGAAACTTAATTTACCCATTAATTCTTTTGAGTGATAGTGCCTTTTGTAATTCGCAAGAACGAGATCGTATCCTTTTCTAACATGTTTTTTAACGATGTATTGCATCTTATCTGATTGCCAGTAACCTTTCATATAACTGTCAATATCACCTTTATTCCAATCAATCTCCTGTTGATGAATCAAACTGTATAGTTTATCAATGTCTGCTTTCTCATCATAGGCGGATTGGGTGTTTTTCTTATTTTCACAAGCCCCCATAAACGTAAGAAATAAAACGCAGAATAAAATACTTAGATGTTGTTTCATACGGCCAAATATAAGCCAATCGCCAATAAAAAATACACAATTTAAATCAATTCAATTGAGTTGCTTAAATAAGCACTTGAATCGCTTTAACAGTCTTTATTGCGGTTTCTATAGCACCTTCAACAGTGCCGCTTTTGTTTTCGGTGTTACAAGCTTCTCCTGCGAAAAACAATTTGTTGTCGATAGATTCAGATAATACCTGTCTGACATTGTATTCAGTACCTACTTTATGATAAGAAAAACATCCGCCAATATTAGGATCATTGCTCCAATTAACAATTTTATGATCTGTTATGATATCTGAATAAGCCGTGCCTAGCAATTGTTTCCAATCCGATTTTATAAATTCAATTATTTCACGGTCGTTTTTCATGCCCAAATTGCTCTCAGCCGTTTTACCGGTAACAAATGCACTTATAACATATTCTTGCTTTGAATCGTCGCTGAAAATAACATCATATTTGCCTATTGCCGAATTAAGATAAACCGAACCGGTATCTTCTTTCCAAAAACGTTTCTTGAGTTTCAAAAAGATCTTGTATCCGCCATCCATTCCCAATTTGTTCTTGGCTTCAATTTTTGAAGCTGGTAGTTTTGGACTAAATTGAATATGGTTGGGTTTGCCTTCTTGTATCTTTAAAATAGACAATGGCACCGTTACTATAACCCTATCGTAAACATGATTTTGTTGTAAATGATCTGTAACAATCACTTTATCCCCTTTGTAATCTATGCTATTGATCTTGATGTTGTTGCTTACAAAAGGCAATACAGATTTGTATTTATCAAAGATTACCGATTCAAGGTTTGAACCTTTGTATTGTTCTGTATTCAATCTGCTCAAAGCTTCAGATTGACTGTAGTTCAAAGAGGCTCTGTCTATATCGGTACCCAACAATTGTTCTGTTTGAGCTTTTAAAATGAATTTAACCCTTTCAGGCACACCTTCCATATCACAAAATGCATCAATGGAAACATCATCTGATGATGTGCTGTGTTTCATTTTGTCCAATGTCGATTTCATACGAATATAATCTGAATCAGCTTCAATTTCATTGTCATTGTAATCAGATTGACCAATGAAATAAGTTGATTCAATGCCGTCAATTCTCTTTAAACCGTTTACAGAAGCGATGTTGTACCATTCACCACCGCGACCATAAATATTTGATGCACCAATTTCAGCAGAACATAATCCAAATAAAGATTTTTCAGATTGAATTCTTCCACCAATTCTATCTGAAGCTTCTAATACTTCAATTTCATAACGTTGATCGAAATGCAACAAATAAGCTGCATGCAAGCCGGAAATACCGGCACCAATGATGCCAATTTTAATTCTTTTGTTGGGTGTTTCAAACTTTTTACTGCCACAGGAAGACAATAAGCTTCCGGCTAAAGTAAAGGCTGGCAGAGCCAATCCTATGTTTTTAATAAATGCTCTGCGGGATTGCATAAGCGGTGTTTGTGTATTGTGTGTATATTTGCAAAGTTAAAACTTTAACTAAAATTTACAAGAAATATTTAAGTATAAATACTTAATTTGAGATGTACAAAGTAGATAATTTAATTGTTGGAGGTGGCTTAGCCGGAATCTGGTTCGCATTTCAATGTGCAAAGAACAATGTCCCTTTTGCCTTGATTTCCAAAGCAGGACATAGTAAAAGCTCTGAAGTTGCGGCCGGGATTTTTAATCCAATTTTAGCCAATCGACAAAAATTATCCTATAAAGCAGATGAAATTTACCCTGAATTAGGTAAAAAGTACCATGAATTAGAAACTCACATCCATCAAAAGGTATTTCATAGATTCCCTGTCGCCTATATCATCGAATCGCTTAAAGAGCTCAATGACTGGGCAGCACTCAGTGAATCGCATATTTTTAAAGACTATGTCTTGATGAAAAATGAAAGAATTGCTGATCATGTCATTTCTGATTTCGGTGTTCTTGAAATTTCCTCCTCCGGTTGGGTAGATATTCCCCTAATGATCCATTCATTCATTTCCAGAATTGCAGCACCCAATGTGTTTCTTGAAGACGATTTTATTCCTGATCTTTTGGTCAGCAACGAAGAAGGTTATTTTTACCAAAACATCAATGCTCAAAATGTTGTGTTTTGTCAAGGTACTGCAGCCACGCAAAATCCTTTTACCGCAAATGTACAATTGAAACCGGCAAAAGGAGAGGTTCTATACATTCAGAATGACGAGGTTATAGAAGATATTATTCCTCAAAACGGCGTTTTTATGTTGCCATTGGGCAACAATTGTTATAAGGTTGGCTCAAATTTCGAATGGAATGATTTGACCTGGGAGCCTACTCAAAAGGCTCAAGATGAAATTTTAAGCAAGTTTACCAAATGGTACAAAGGTCCTTTTGAAATAGTTACTCAAATTGCAGGTGTTCGTCCGTCCAGCAATGACAGAAGGCCATTTGTTGGTCGTTTGAATACTTTGCAAAATGCTTATATTTTGAATGGATTGGGTTCTAAAGGGGTTGCTTTAGCTCCTTATTACAGTGAAATGCTTTTTAAACACATGTATGAAGATGGAGAGATTGATAAAGATGTTGAGGTCTATAGATTCAAGTCTAAATAGACATTTGTAAACAAAATTTTTCGCTTGCCAATTCTTCAGCTATTTTTTTGGAGTGATTCTTACTTACTATAACTTCTTCTCCATCAATTAATATAGCAATCTCGTAAATCTTGCGTTTGTTTTCCAATTCTATGTTTTTTAAATTGAAATCAACCTTTTTCTTCTCCTTTTGAGCCCATTTCACCAATTTGGCTTTGTAACTGAGTTCTTGAATGATCAATTCTTCAAAATCAATATAAGTGCTCAATATGTTGTTGACTATAAACTTCTTGGTGAAATCAAATCCTTTGTCCAGATAGATTGCCCCAATAATGGATTCAAAGGCATTACCGGTAATGGCATCAATGAATACAGGATTATTTTTCAGCTTAATGTCATATTGTAACAATTGATGAATACCCATTTTTTTTCCAATAGAATTTAACTTTGAGCGACCAACAATTTTGGAACGCATTTCTGTTAAAAAACCTTCATTTTGATAAGGAAATTTGAGGTATAATTTTTCGGCAACCACCATGCCCAAAACTGCGTCACCAAGAAACTCTAGTCGCTCGTTGTTGCCCTTCATTACATCTTTATTCGCAGAATTACGATAAGAGTTATGAGTTATGGCAATTTTATACAAACTAATTCTGCCCGGGTAAAATCCCAGTACATTGTATAGTTTTTGATAAAGTTTTTTATCCTTTGAAAATTTCGAATTGAAAAAACCTTTAATCAAATCACAAAAGTTTGTGTTTTATACTAGAGTTTTTTGAAAATAACAGTTGCATTGTGTCCACCAAAACCAAAAGTATTGCTTATGGCCACATTGATGTCCCTTTTTTGAGCCACATTAAATGTCAGGTTCAATTTAGGATCAATTTGATCATCGTCAGTAAAATGGTTGATGGTAGGAGGGATAATGCCGTTTTTTATTGCCATGATTGAAGCTACTGCCTCAATTGCACCTGCACCACCTAAGAGGTGACCGGTCATTGATTTCGTTGAACTGATGTTCATTTTATAAGCATGCTCACCGAAAACAGATTGAATGGCTTTTAATTC
>DASWYG010000169.1:0-2343 GCA_036405075.1 Bacteroidia bacterium
GAGTTTATGAAAATATTGGCTGCATTGGAGAGTAAATCAACTCATCCTATTGCTAAAGCCATAGTTGAACATCAAAAGGAGGAACAGATGTATGAAGCCAGGGACATCGAGGAAATTTCGGGTCATGGCTTGAAGGGCAAAGTGAACGGCGTGCAGGTTTTGGCAGGCAATACCAAACTTCTTAGAAAATTCAACATTGAATATGACAAAAAAATAGATTCTATTGTTGAAAGTATAGTTGTAGTTGCCTTTGATAATAAGTTTGCAGGCTATGTAATAATCGCTGATCAGTTAAAGCAAGATGCTCCTCAATCCATTAAAGATATGCATGATATGGGTATTACAGATATTGTAATGTTGAGCGGGGACAAAGATTCTATCACACAAAAAGTTGCTCAGTCATTAAGTATTGATAAAGCTTTTGGTGATTTGCTACCGGAAGACAAGGTTCAAAAGGTAGAAGAGTTGAAAAAGGACGCAAAAAAGGTATTGGCATTTGTCGGTGATGGCATTAATGATGCTCCGGTATTGGCATTAAGTGATGTAGGAATTGCAATGGGAGCAATGGGTAGTGATGCAGCCATTGAAACTGCTGACGTGGTGATACAGACCGATCAACCATCGAAGATTGTTACGGCCATAAAAATTGGAAAAGCAACTCGAATGATAGTGTTCCAAAATATATCCTTGGCCTTTGGAGTGAAAATCGTAGTACTTGGTTTGGGCGCAGGAGGATTGGCGACTATGTGGGAGGCAGTGTTTGCGGATGTTGGAGTGGCTTTGTTAGCCATTTTAAACGCTGTGCGAATACAGCGAATGAAATTCAATTAAACCTAAAGTGGGAAATTATTGACAAGTAGATTATTCAATAATTCCATATATAAACATCAAATTTGCGCTACTAACATACTAACAGCTCATTGGTGTGTTAGCATTGTTAGTAGTTGTTAGTATCATTTTTTCACAAAAAAAGGTAAGTGAATTATTTTCGCGCCCCCTTATGAATTTTACAGACGATAGTTTTGAAGCATTAAAAAACCGATACATCCAAAAACTTAGGTATTCTAGAAACAAATTCCTGACGGAGGCCCGTAATTCAGATAAGGCCGCTGAACTTTTTGGACTAGGATTTATCTTTACATCAGAACTGGAACTGGACGAATTTTCACAAAAGGTGGCTGACACTTTCAATTGGACTTATGATATCGGCAGGTCAATTGACGAAATTCTAAATGTACTTATTGATGAAGTCCGAGTTAATTACTTAAAGCAAGTACCTCAAAAACTATCTGAAAATATAATTAAAGTTAGAAGATCTATTTGGAAAATAAAATTACCATTTGCAAAATATTATGAAACGTATGACTATAAAGGAGAACTGACATCAAGATTCAAGATAAAACGTGATTGGAGTATAGAAAAATTTAAAAGATTTATTGAAACAGAGTCAAAGGAAGAACGAGACTTCATGCTCTGGAATGTATTCATAAAGAAAGAATATTTGTTTCAAAAAACCAGAACAATACCACTAACCAGTTTTATTATAAACCCAGAAGATACAGACAAAACAAAATGGTTTAAGGCACTGGTAAAATACAGAGCCAAAAAGGAGTTCTTTCCTGAGACGTATATTTCTGAATTACCAATGCAGGAACAGAAAGTAATTGAACAGACCAGAGAAAAACGCAAGAAGGAAGTCTCCAAAATTGTCAAATGGACTGACGGAAGAAATAAAAACAATTTTGTCAAGCTTGTATATGCATTGCATCATACCGGGCTAATTGATAAAGGGGAAGGCGAGGTCACAAATACCGTAGAAAGTCTGGCACCATTTTTTGGTATCGAACTTGGAGACTGGGAATCCAATTTTTCTAAAGGAATAACCAATCAAGGTAACTACTATGATCATGGTGGTTTTTTTGATGATTTGAAAAAATCTTACCTCCAAATGGTTGAATCCAAATTAGAAAACAAGCAAACCAAGAAAAAAATCCTTAAAGAACTGGAAAAGCAACATGCCTTAAATGATAATTAATATCTTGTAATTACTTAACATTCAATATAGTATAGTTTATAAAAACTAGTTGAAGTCGAATTCTCCTCCAAGTTGGAGCTACTTGCAGGAGTTTGTCCAGTTTTCGCCTCCTTAAAAATTTATCATCGCAAACGGGTTCGGACAGAACTAAAAACCGACCCGTTTTTACATGATAATTAATAATCTCTTTAACCTAACCAACTCAAAAACGGATTGCACTTCAGATGCAAAACGTTTACTGCAACATTTGTTGCATGTATGTTCGGGACAGCATTCGAACAGGGTTTTTCGCCCGAACACCGAACAGA
>DASWYG010000170.1:0-8677 GCA_036405075.1 Bacteroidia bacterium
ATGCAGATCAATGAGGGATTGGAATTCCTATACAAAAAGGGACATATTAACCAATTGATATTTGCTACCGATGCACCAACCATGTCGGCCGGAGCGCATCGTACCTATATCGACTATGCAGACATCCCTGATGAGGCAAAAGCTAAAGTCGCAGGAGGAAATCTGATCCGTCTATTGGGCGGTCAGCGCCCTCCTAAGGTTCATACCAACAGATCTGAAGATGTTTTAATGAGTTCCGTCCGGAATGGCAAACCATTACCAGTTCCTGTGATCGATATGCACATGCATATGCTTCATGAAGGAATTAACGGGGCTGGAGGTACAGGCTATCATATGGAAAATGGCGGTCCGAAGGGAATCTTTAAAATGATGGAGCGGCTGGGTTGTGTAGGAGGGGGCTTCATGAGCTGGAATGGAGTGGTGAGTAATGATTCTGTACAGGGAAATAAGCTTGTAAGAGAAGCTTTGGATGCCTCTCCCAAAGGTTTCTGGGGACTTGCGACTTTCAGTCCGACACATTATACCCAGGAACAATTGGCAGAAATGATTCCGCAGGTATATTCAGATAAGCGAATTATCGGAATGAAGCCTTATCATTTCTACGGAATGGAATACCATAACCCGGCTTATGATATCTGGTGGGAATATGGTAATAAGAACGGCTTATATGCCTTGATTCATCCTTCCAGAGGCGATTTACTGGAGGTTGATAAACTCGCTGAAAAGTATAAGAATGTACGCTGGGTTATTGCCCATGCCGGCGGAAGCTATAAAATGGCGGATATGGCCATTGCAGTAATGAAGAAACATAAAAATGTCTTTGCTGAAATTACCCTTACCCCGGTTCCATTGGGTGTTATTGAATACATGGTTGATGCCGTTGGTGACGACCGGATTATGTATGGTTCTGACCTTCCGATGCGTGACCCGCGACAACAATTAGGCTGGCTCGTATTTTCGAACCTTCCATTGGCAAGTAAGAAAAAGATCCTGGGTGAAAATGCGTATACGGTAATTGAGCCTTGTATTAAGAATATGCCGGAGTATAATGTGCCGGAGGTTTTTAGGAAATGAGCTTTGAGTAATGAGCTATGGGCTGTGGGCTTTGAGTGATGAGCTTTATGCAAGGAGCTCTGAGTGATGAGCTTTGAGCAATGAGCTCTGAGTGATGAGCAATGGGCTAGTAATTTAGAAAATATTGATTCAAGCCCGCAGCCCATAGCTCACTGCCCATAGCTCACAGCCCATAACATTGAAAGAAATGAATAGACTAATGAATACAATTATCCTCGCCAGCATACTCTTTTCAACTCCTGCTCTTGCCCAATGGCAGGCAGGTGTTGCCAAAGCAGATATTACCCCGACTGAATCAGTTCCATTGGCAGGATATGGCGGAAAAACCAGGATGTCAAAGGAGGTGGTACATCCGATCTGGCTTAAGGCAATGGCCTTGCGTGATGAAACGGGACAAACGTCTGTTATGGTGACTGCCGATCTGGTTGGTCTGAGTGATAAAATGGTAGGTATTATTGCAGCTAATGCACTTGAAAAGTATAAAATACCAAGAGAACGCCTGATTCTGAATACTTCCCATAATCATTCCTGTCCGGTGACTGAAGATGTATTATGGATCTATTATGAATTTAATGATCAGGAAAGGGCGGCGAAGGATCGCTATACCCAAATGGTCTATCAGCGATATGATGAAGTGATTGGGGCTGCCCTGAAAGATCTTTCTCCCGCAGAGATCAATTTTGAATACGGCCTTGCCGGTATTGCAGTAAACCGCAGGAGATCGCGCGGTCCGGAGACCAGATCATTCGGCGGACAGGTGGATCAGGATGTTCCGGTACTGACTATTAAGTCGGGGGGGCAGCTGCGCGGCATTCTTTTCGGTTATTCATGCCATACCACAGCATTGGGAGGCTTAAGCATCAGTGGCGATTATGCCGGCTTTGCGCAGATCGAACTGGAGAAGCAATATCCGGGATCACTGGCGATGTTCGTTCAGAATTGTGGTGGCGATGCAAATCCACTGCCCAGAATTCGTGGAAATGAGGCTGAGGCTGTGAAACTTACCTCGATGTACGGTCATATCCTGGCTGAATCTGTAAAACAAGTGATTGCAGCTCCTATGAAAGCGATTACCGGTCCGCTGAAAGCCGTAATGGGTGAAACCGAACTCTATCTTAAACCGGGTTTATCCCTTGCAGAATTGAAAAAACAACTACCTGGTCTGAGCGGTATGGCAAAGACTGAAGTGGAACATCAGATCAATCAGTATCAAACGCTGGGTTCGCCCCCTGACCGTGTCAAATACCCTGTTCAGGTCTGGAGATTTGGCTCCGGATTTACCTTCATTGCCTTAACCGGTGAAACGGTTGTTGATTACTCCCTCAAATTCAAAGGCCTGTACGGCTGGAATGATACCTGGGTCTTTGGGTATAACAATGATCTTCTAAGCTATGTTCCCAGCCTGAGAGTATTGAAAGAAGGCGGTTATGAAGGTACCAGCGGCATGGCTGAATACGGGCATCGCGCACCATACACGGAATCGGTAGAAAAGCAGATCAGTAAAAAGGTGGCGGAGTTGGTTAAGAAATCGAGGGAATAAAATAATAGGTTCGATTGCCTGTTTCCTTACCGGGATATCAATTGCGGGCCTCCTTATTGTCATAGCGAGTGTAGCGAAGCAATCTCCCCATAATTATTACTTCCAGTCATAAGATTGCTTCGTCTTGCCTGCCCGTCCGGTAAGGCGGGCCTCCTCGCAATGACAGTCAGGCCACTCCAATAATCTTCCCACAGCCTCCATATTTAACCGGATTAACCACTGTATCTGTAATCTGAATCCCCATTTGTATCCCCAGGGATAAGATCAGTGTCATCTGGTCAGATATTATAAACTTATCCTTTAAATGCACAGAAACATGCATTGCCTGAAATAGCTGGCTGGCATGAAACCAGTCGGTATACACACTACTGTTTTCTATAATTCCTGCATGATATCCCCTGCCGATAAAACGCATGTCGCAAACGCAGCCCAGATTGACAATGAAACGGAACAGAGGATACTGTTTGGATAGCATTAAATTAACTCCCGGCATTAATTCAGGAAACTGAACAAAGGAGTGTTTATGATCGCGGTCGAGACTGAATTGCAATGGATGCCTGACCACACTTTCAAAAATCGTATTCCTGTTCAAACTGAAGCCCGTCAGTAAATGTTTATGTTGGGTCAAATAGACATTGCGTTTACCACGCGGACTTTCAGTATCCAACAGCTGAATGGTTTTTGACAGAGAGTTCAGCATAGGAGTATAATTATAATCCGCTAAAGGAGCTAAAGACAGCATAGACCTGCGGATACATCCACCCATTTTTGCACAAGCACTGAACTCGGTATAATTATCACGGGTAAGCTTAAAGGAAGGCGATTTTAGAATCTTCTTTTTATCGGCACCACCCTTAGTCCGAATAATGGTTTTGTTCATTCCCGGCAGCTTATAAGCAGAGAGGTTTCCCAGTCCCCCGGAAAACTCAAGACTGTCTTTTAGTATGGCCATATTGTGTAAGTATTTGGTAATAAACAATATACCAAATATTATTTTAATATAAGTTAAGTATCCTTATTAAATTATACCTTATATATACCTTAACTATACCTTAATTATACTTAAACTATACTTTAACTAATACAACAAACACCCTTTGGCTTATCCAGAAATAGCTATGAAGGGAGACTTGACTGACAATTTCTGTATGGTTCAATATAAAATTGAAGGTTCCAGGTTAATTGCTTCTAAAATTTTCTGTTTGGATTAGATAATTGGGGAGAGAATGGGGATATTTAATAAAGCATATAAAATGCCTCAAACCACCTCATTTGAGTGGCTTGGGGTATTTTATAGAGTGTATAAATAAGTTATATGCAACCTTAACGAACAAAAGAAATGGAAGTGAAATATGACAAGATAGGAACAGGATATAATTCTACAAGACAAGCAGACCCATATTTGACGAGTAGGCTTTTCTCATTGTTACGACCACAAAACGACAAACTGTATCTTGACATTGGTTGCGGAACAGGAAGTTATACCTGCGTTTTGGCTGACAAAGGACTAAATTTTGTCGGAGTAGAACCATCAGAAAAAATGCTTAGTCAAGCAAAATCACGAAGCCAAAATATAGAATGGTTTAACGGAACAGCGGAACAAATACCAGCAGACGACAAAACATTTGACGGAATTATTGCGACATTGACAATCCACCATTGGACAGACATTAACAAAGCGTTTGTTGAACTAAGCAGAGTTTTGACAGACAACGGGAGAATAGTAATGTTTACATCAACGCCTGAACAAATGAAAGGATATTGGCTCAATCATTATTTTCCTAAAATGCTTTATTCTTCCATTGTTCAAATGCCTTCGCTTGACACCATACAAAAAGCAACAGACAAAGCAAGGCTTAAAATTAGTGGAATTGAAAAGTATTTTATCAAAGGTGACCTCAAAGATTGCTTTTTATATGTCGGTAAGAACAACCCCGAACGCTATTTTGACGAACAAATCCGACTCGGAATTTCATCGTTTTCATCATTAGCAAACATTGACGAGGTAAAACAAGGTTTGACAAAACTTAGAACTGACATTAACAACAACGAATTTGAGCAAATAAAAAGCCAATACGACAACGACTTAGGCGACTATTTATTTATAACTATTGACAAAAAAGGCATCACATAACAAGGTATTGCCAAAAGCGGGGCTGAAGGAATTCTAATGAACTTTTGTGCTAAAACAAACATTAGTATTTCTATTGAAGTTCGGTGCTAAAAATCCCCGCCTTCGGCAATCCCCGACCGTTACAGGCAGTGTTAAACGACCTCACGTCCCGACATTTTTGCCAAATGACAAATGCCCGACAAACAGGAATTTCTAACTTTGCTGAATGGAAAAATTTATTGAATACGTTTTACAGTTTGGCAATTTGAACAAGCAACAAATTGACCTTATTAAAAGCAAATCGACAGAAATAGAACTTCGCAAAGACGAATTTTATTGGGAGGCAGGAAAAATAGTTAGGCAGATTGGTTTTATAACAGACGGTGTTATTCGTGTTTATTATTACGACAGCAAAGGCGAAGAAAATACACGATACTTTATTGACGAAAACCTCTTGATTTTAGATGGTCCAAATTCACAGGGAAACTATACTCCTTCGGAATATTTGCAAGCAATTACTGGTTGCAAACTCACTGTGTTTTATAAAAAAGATTGGAAAGAAATTTCTGATACCATTATAGGTTGGGAAAACATTGTCCAAAAAATAAACAATAAACAACACACCGAAAAAATAGAAAGAAGAAGCATATTAGTTTCACAAGATGCCGCAACCCGTTACAATGAATTCATTGACAAATTCCCAACCTTAGCCAACCGTGTTCCCCTATCCTATATCGCTTCTTACTTAGGTATTACACAATCTTCATTAAGCAGAATAAGAAAAAACATTCGCTAATTCACTTTTTGCCAAATGGCAAATGGTTTCATTTTCTATTGAACAACCTTTGCGGTATCAAATTTTAAAATCAAGAAAAATGAAATCAAGAAAATTGGGAAACAGCGAATTAGAAGTATCTGCATTGGGTTTTGGTGCAATGGGTTTGAGCTTTCCAAACGCACCGACAAAAGAAGAAAGTATAAAACTAATTCGTTCGGCAGTTGAGCACGGTATTACGTTTTTCGACACGGCACAAGGCTATGGCGAAAATGAATTGTTGGTTGGCGAAGCACTTGAACCATTTCGTAACAAAGTTGTAATTGCAACAAAATTCGGCTTGAAAGAAGGAAATGTAAGATTGGGTTTAGACAGTCGTCCCGAAACAATAAAATCCGTTGCCGAAGCATCATTGAAACGATTACGAATTGACGTAATTGATTTGTTTTACCAACATCGTTTTGACCCGAATGTGCCGATTGAAGCCGTTGCAGGAACGGTAAAAGATTTAATTCAACAAGGTAAAGTAAAACACTTTGGTTTGTCGGAAGCACCTGCCGAAATCATTCGCAAGGCTCACGCTGTTTTGCCTGTAACGGCTTTGCAAAGTGAGTATTCAATGTTTTACCGTGAACCCGAAACAGACATAATTTCTACATTGGAAGAATTAGGAATTGGCTTTGTTCCATTCAGTCCATTAGGCAAAGGCTTTCTCACAGGAACAATAAATGCAAACGTGGAATTGGACAAATCAGATACAAGAAATATGCTTCCACGTTTCAGCAAAGAAAACAGAGCGGCTAACCAAGCATTAGTAGATTTAGTTGTTTCCATTGCGACAGATAAAAACGCTACACCTGCACAAATTGCGTTAGGTTGGCTGTTGGCTCAAAAACCTTTTATTGTTCCAATTCCCGGAACATCAAAACTACATCGCTTACAAGAAAATATTGGTGCGACAAATGTTTCATTGTCTAATGATGAATTGAACAAAATAAATTCAATATTGGCGACAATTAAAATCGTTGGCGAACGCTACCCTGCAGAAATACAAGAAGCGACAGGGCGAAAATAGACAGCGACAAAACGACCGACAAAAAAACACTGCCTGTAACAGCGGTTTGGCGTAATGGTGGCGGAAGTTCTTCGTATGAAAATTTGTGCTAAATTTGAACTGTGTGCTTCGTATGAACTTTTGTGCGGAAAAACCCCCACTACGCCAAGCCCCAAAACGTTATGCTATGTTAAACGACAATAACGAGTAACAAGAATATGAAATTGGACGTTGGCCAAAATCTAATTGATAAAATTTTTAGAGCACAAGATGAAAATGGCTTATGGAAAGTCTTGCCCAAAACTGATAAATACTATCCAGACTATCTTCATTATGTGCCCAATTTCCGAGCCTCCTTATGGACATTAATTCTTCTTGCAGATTTAGAAATAGATAGGGATGAACCACGAGTAAAGAGAGCATTAGAAGAAGTTAAAAGCCATTTATATGACCACAATTTTGGGATTTACACATTAAAACAAGATCATTTTCCAATTCCGTGTTTAAATGGAAATATCATTTATATTGATTTATATTTTAACAAGACACCAGACAGCAGAAGTTTGAAAGCTTTAGAGTTCTTTCACAAATATCAAAGATTTGATGATGGTATATATGAAGAACCCAAAACCAAGTTCTGTTCTAATACAAGCTGTTACGGAAAGCACTCATGTTATTGGGGCATTGTTAAACTATTAAAAGGTATATCTTTTATTCCAAATAATTACAGAAGCAAAGAGATACTCGAATTAAAAGATAAATGTGTAAATTTTGTTTTAAAGCATCAAGTTTGCTACAGCTCACACCATCCGGACAAAATTATGGTTGACAAAATGGATCAGCTTACTTTTCCAAACATGTATAAAAGTGATTTTTTAGAAATACTTTGGTTATTGAAACGGGAAAAAATAAAATCTGATAAATTGAACAAGGCTGTTGGTTTATTGGCATCAAAACGACAGAAGAACGGCTCTTGGCTCTTGGAAAGGAAAATCAGCAATATGGTTGTTTCGATAGGTGAAACAAATTTATCCAATCCATATATAACCCAAAGAGCAGATGAAGTACTGAACTACTATCTGTCCAGCAAATAAGAATTATGGAAAGCGAGTTGGAACATATATTGACAAATACTTACAAGGCAGAGAGGATTGAATTTATGAAATCGCATACCGAGTGCTTTAATGAATAAGTTAATTTGTCGGTATCAGACAGCCACTTCCCGCAGAGTTAAGCCCAACCTCTCTACGGAATATTAAGTGAATTCCCGTACATGCGGGACACACTCGTCTACCCCAATACCTGTATTAACTATAATAACATCCTGCCTCACTACTTTTGATGCAGACACAAACTGTTTTCATCCAAATCCTTGAACCAGGCAAATTTGCCCCAGGGGGTATTATCAATCTTGCCAACAGCAATCCCTTTACTTTCATATTGCCTGATGTTGGTTTCAATATCGTCTGTTTCACAAATGATACCTTGAAAACCCGCAAGCGAAATGCTGGTATTACTTCCGGGAAGTCCCATTTGTATCCAGGTTTCACCATGAGGATCTGGGGCTTCAACAAGCACTTTAAAACCGAGATTCAAATAAAACTCTTTGGCTTTTTGCCTGTCCTTGACAGGTATCATAATAATTTCTAATGATTTCATTTTAGTGGATTTTTAAAGGTACAATGCAAAAATATGAGGAATAGATAGGCGCATTGCCGGGTAAAAACGACAATGTGGTGTGTCAATTGCGACAAAAAAGTATGAATTGACTTAGGGAGCCACCAATATCTGCAGAGACCTTGCGCTAAAACTGTACAAAAGCTATTAAACTCATCTGATGACTCCAAGTCATTGTTGTCCAGTAAAAATAAAAAGTTTAAAAATATCCTTTTAAAAAGTATCGCGAACGATTTTATTTCCTGATTTCAAAAAGCAAGCCCCGCTGTTAGCGCACTCGCTCAATAGGCCCCGCTTTTAAGTGGGGTAAACAAGGGGGATATTCCAGGCTTCAGCCCAAAATAATCCGTTTATACCGGAACACCCGCATCGGGCTTCAGCCCGATTAAATGTTGTCGGCGCTGAAGCACCGGTTTACGTTATTTTCTAACCTGCTATATGTGG
>DASWYG010000171.1:0-3166 GCA_036405075.1 Bacteroidia bacterium
TTGTTTCAATACCTAATTTAGGGTCATAACCAAATGTTTTAACAGCTGCAACATGGTGCCAGTTACCATCCATAAAATCATCACAGTCTGCATAAAACTGTTGAATGTAATAACCGTAAGTATCATCAACCTTATATTCGAAATTGAGCCCTGTATGCTGCTTCTTTCCGAATGACTCTCTATATCCTGAGATGCTGAGTTGGTAACCACCATCATTCTTTTTCATTTTGGATACAATGGTTTTTTTGCCAATGTACCAGTAATCATCAAGTGAAAAAAGATTGCATGGAGGAATTCTGACCCAAGCCATGATACAGAAATTTTCTTTACCTACTGAAAGTTCTGCGCTGTGTGGCACTTGAAAATAACGCGCAGTAGATGGAGATATAATACCATTTCGTCCCAGATAATAAGCATTGGAACTTAATCCAGTTCTACCCGGGAAAGGATATGGTGAATTATAAGCGGTGCCATTGTGTGAATTTCCGGAAGCATCATTGCCATTACCATTAAGCTCCCAATGCGCTATGATATTTCCACCGCTGTACGCGCCTCCATTGTTATAAATATTGTAAATATCATAGTTATCAAAGCCCTTACCGATAATCATCAGATCATCAACTGCTAGAATTCCGTTGCCAGAATTATACCATTGATCAGGGATAGTTGAATAACCAATTCTTAGCACTGAATCATGGTCAGCATTGAGCATACCGGTCTTATAATAAGTGATTCTGATTTTGTATACGAGATCTTCATTGTCAGAATAACCGTTATATGTAGCAACTTGAGTCGAATTCAGTTTATCGGTTCTTAAAGTAATATATTTCTCGATTGGAAAATTATTGTGATCTGTACCGTTTGTTTCTCTTCCAATATACTCTATGTGAAGATAGTCTCCTGATGGCACAATCAATTGAGGTAAAACTACGCTCTGAGGTTCTCCAAAAACAATTTCGAGACCATCTGATTCTGAAAACTCTAGACCATTGACCAGACCATAGGAATTAGTCACCGTATTTACAGCCCCATCTTTCCCAAAAATAATTATTTTTACGCCGTCCTTATTGTAATATTGATTGGACGTATAAACATCACCTGGATTCTCATTCTCCCAGTTAATGACATTATTTTGTATTTTACTTTGTTCACAGAACACCACTCCACCCTCATATCCAAGCTGTTCAAGAACAATACTGCCTTCAATACTTTGATTCAAATATGTGAACATATTCGTGCTCATGAATCTAAGAGTTGAATTTTTTCCTTCTGATTTCAATTGCCAATATGCCTGTGGCAGTCCTTTCAGATAATTGGCATTACTTGCCAAAGCCGCTGCAATTTCAGGAATCTCTTTAATTGTATCTGATGCTTCAAAGATGTTATAATCCTGCCATACAGTGCCATTGAATGCTTTGATCTTTATTTCATTTATTTCAAATTCGTGTTTGACTTGCTCATTGATTCCTTTTTGAGGTGGTATCATTATGCGATTGTTAACAGCTGTGACCTCGCCACCAATTACGACTGGATTACCTGAATTCAGGTTCAAACGAGGATTATTTGCAAAACTTAAATCGATGTAACTATCAACTGGAATAACAGGGTAATCGTCCAAAGAACTGTGTGAACCATTCACAATATTCACTGCAAATGTCTCATTGTTGAGCATATTAACAGCTTGAACAGGGTGGTTATATCCTTCGCCATGTTCAATAATATTCAAAGGGTCTACAAGTTTTTGTTCATCAAATACCCATGAGAATTCAAGATGAATACCTTTACTTTTCAAAGGTTTTGGTAATTCGAGCTTGACATCAAGCCCTCCTTTGATCTGCTTTGGTTTTGGAGCTTCTGCTTGCAAATAAGCTGCAAGAGAAAATGCCACTTTGAATTTTGCAAGTTTGGCATAAGCTTCACCTCCCATGGCAATTCCTCCCCCTATTTGAGTTGGTCTCAGACTTAATCTGCCATAAGTATCCAAATAGGCTTTTGCACCAATACCCACAACTCCGATATTTTTAGCAAACTCCCATTTTGCGCCGGCTCCAAACTTGATTCCTGAAGCAGATAACATCAAATAAGCATAAGCATCAAACATTGAAAAAACTTTAGCTCTAATGCGGTCGCTTTCCGGAAGATCTTTACCAACATTGATGTACCAGGCGCTAGCATCTTTCCAGAAATAGGCCATCTCTATTGAACCATTCAATTCAACAAAGTTGCCTATTGGCATATTGACTCCAAGACCGGTTTGTATAGACTTACTGTCTATTGCTAACATTGCAGAGAAGGGTGGATCCTCATCTCCAAACTTCACCCTTTCACTCATAAAAGCTGCCCGCCCATTAAACATTACTACATCCGGTAATCCTAAAATCAGAGTCAGGATGGATGAGAATGATTTACCATCATCTTGTTGTGTAGCCAATGCGACGCCCAGTCCAAGTGCAAATCCCTTTTCATTTCCAAACTTGGCATAATTAATACCTTCTGTTGGTTTCTTATAGAATTTCCACCAACTTTCCTCCTCGTCTTTGATAAACCGTTTTCCTTTGCCCACAAGTCCACTGAATCCATATATGGCCAAACCTGTAGAACCCAGAGGAATTCCGCTAGCCAGATCCACATAGGCATCAATGTACCATCTAGGCACTTTAGGGGTATATTCTATGGTTGCTCCTCCTGATATTTTGGCCTTATTAACGGCGAATTCAACAGAACCCATATAACTTTCTATTCCGTCCTTATTTTTTATGGATAAGGACCCATGAAGGAAGAAATCAGCTTTTTCTTTTTTAGCACCTTCTGGTACTACAATAGTCAGATCAAGCTTCTCTAATCTAACAAAAATATGGAGAGGTTTGCCTGATCCGTTGTCTGTGGTATAGTATATTTTGATTCCATCTCCCTGAACAGTCACTCCACCCGGACTAATTTTCATTTTACCGTCAAAGCCTATGATGTTATAGTTTCTCTCAATTTCATTGTGATACAATTTGGTTGATGAAAACAGGAGCGAATTGATCATGAGTTCAGAAGGTCCTATTTTGATACTAACAGCTCTCGGTAGGTGTATCATTCCCATGTCGAATTCCATTTTACCATCTTCCCATACCCTAAGTTTACGAATAGGTACATTGGTTGGCATATCAGAACTAACACC
>DASWYG010000172.1:0-3221 GCA_036405075.1 Bacteroidia bacterium
AGAAAATGCGTCGAATTGTTGTTTTAAATGCGGTAGTGACTTGCGTTTTGTATCAGCGGATGTTAGTAATTATATTTACAGTACCACTACAGGTTTTAAATTAAACTCAATTCCTTTTAATTCCAATTTTTTTAAACCTCACAACTTAAATTACTCTGGGCAACAAAATTTAATTACAGTAGGGAATCTGGATATTCCCGATAATTCGATTGTGCCTGCTAATTCAACTATTAGAGCAGCAGGAAAAATAACAATTGGTTCAAATGTTACAATTGGTAATAATTCTGTTATTGAATCAGAAATTAATATTGAAACCAATAAAAATAATAACTTTGGACCAAATGTTGAGTTTCGAATAGTAGATTACAATAGTATAAAGTACGGTTGCCACAGTCCAAATTATCAGAATTCTCATTTAACTGATGATGAAATAAGATCGTTTTGTAATAGTGTAAAATACACACAAAGGGCCTTTAGCTCGCTTGTTTTTTCTGATTCATTGAATAGAGATAAAAACTCAGAAAAAGATAACAATTTGCTTAACATATTGGTTTCTCCGAATCCAAATACGGGAAAATTTAATGTCTCGGTATTCAACAACAATGACCAAAATTATTTTATTACTTTAATGGATGTGACAGGTAAGATAATATTAAATCAGCTTTATAGTGGTCAACAAAGTTCTCAGTTTGTAGAAACCAATGGTTTGGCTGCAGGAGTTTATTTTGTGAAAGTTACCTGTGGAGAGAACCAAAAAATAGAGAAACTAATTATTGCCAACAATTAATTGCTTTAAGGTCAAAAAGTCGTTCAGTACCCGAACTGCTTTTTTGACCTTATTTGTATTGGATTGCAAACTTAACTTTATACTTAAACATCGAATTCAAGATGAAAACCACATTAAAAATTGTATTGCATCTAGTGCAAATGACTGGCGTTGGGCCAAACAGGTGTTATTCACCACTTTTGCTTTAAGCACGATCTTTAATTTTTAGGTGTAAAAATTGCAGAAGCATCGAATTACCCTCAGAACAAACTTTTAAAAATGAATAAAATGTTTCCTCAACCATCCCTGTTCAGAGATATTTTTTCAAAAGCTTATTTTTTGGAACCACTTGTAATAACTTTGCCTCATGATTTCCATTCTGGGCGCCGGACGCTCTTCTGTTTTTCTTATCGAGTATTTAGCAGCTTACTGCGCTGATCAAAATAAAAGCATTACACTGTGCGATAAAGAAATGACACCCACAGCTAAATATGCAATGGACCATTTCAATGTCAAATTCTCTCCACTCGATCTGGATGATAAGGACCAATTGGAAAATTTGGTGATGTCATCTGAACTGGTAGTGTCTATGCTGCCGGCATTTATGCACATTGAAGTGGCATTGCTCTGTATCAAACACAAAGTCAATCTGGCTACAGCATCTTATATTTCTCCGGCAATGGCCGAATTGGCAACTGAAGTAGAAGCCAATGGTTTGGTATTCCTGAATGAAATGGGCCTTGATCCTGGCATCGATCACATGAGTGCCATGCAGATCATGGATGACATTAAAGCCAAAGGGGGTAAAATTACTGGGTTTAAAAGCTTTTGTGGTGGTTTGATTGCCGATGAAGACGATGGTGATAACCCTTGGAAATATAAATTCTCTTGGAATCCCCGCAATGTTGTACTAGCTGCGCAAGGTCAACCGGCTCAATATCTGGAAAATGGACATCTGAAACTAAAGCCCTATCAAAGGATTTTCAATGAAACTGAAATATACAACATTGAAGGATATGGCGCATTGGAAGCTTATCCCAATAGAGATTCTTTAAAGTACTTAGAGCTATATGACCTGCATGGTGTGAAAGACATGCTCAGAGGAACTTTCAGAAAAACCGGCTATTGCAGTGCTTGGCAGATACCTTTGATCTTGGGCATGACGGATGATTCAGTGGTGTTGGATCTCAGACCAAATACAAGTCTTGCAGAGTGGTTTGAGATGTATTTGCCTCATTCGGAAGGTAGTTTACAAGATCGGATTAGAAAAATGTTCAATGCAAAGGATGAACTCATCGATAAATTGACTTTTTTAGGTTTGTTTGGAAATGAAACTTTGCCTGTCACCCATGGTACATCAGCTGCAATTTTTGAAGAAATATTGAAATCAAAATGGAAACTCCAGTCAGATGATAAAGATCTGGTGGTGATGTTGCATCAAATTGCTTATGAATTGAATGGTAAGCAGACAACTCATGAGTCAGTAATGGTGTTAAAGGGAGAGGATGGATCCAGAACAGCTATGGCCAAAACTGTTGGACTGCCATTAGCCATTGCTTGTAAATTGCTGCTTGAGGGTAAAATCAAATCAAAAGGTGTATTGGCGCCGATGAAGAAAGAGTTGTATGAACCAATATTGGCAGAATTGAAGCAACACGGGATCGAATTTAAAGACCGTTTGTATTAGCCCAAGCCCACATCCAATGCCATCATGGTCACAAAGCCTACAACAAACCCCATGGTTGCAAAGTCGGCAAATTTGTCTCTTTGAGTTTCCGGAATCACTTCTTCTACAACAACATAAAGCATGGCACCGGCGGCAAACGACAATGCATAAGGTAAAATTGGCTGAGCGTACATCACTGCAACTGCACCAATGACACCCGCCACCGGCTCAACTATGGCACTCAACTGACCCCACCAAAAACTTTTTAATGGACTCACGCCTTGTCTTCTCAATGGCATTGCTACAGCAATTCCTTCAGGGAAATTTTGAATACCTATGCCTATGGTCAAAGCAACCGCAGCAGCCATACTGAAATGTGGATCGCCCATTGCCACTGCTCCAAATGAAACACCTATTGCCAATCCTTCAGGAATATTGTGTAACGTGATGGCCAAAACCAATAAAATGGTTCTGTTCCATGTGGTTGATAATCCTTCCTTTTCATTGTCAGCAGCATTTAAATGCAAATGAGGAATGATTTTATCGATCAAATAAATGAATCCGGCACCTATTATAAAACCCACAGCTGCAGGAATCCAAGCCCAGGCTTTGCTATAAGTGTCTTCTGACATTTCAATTGCCGGAGTCAGCAAACTCCAAAAGCTCGCTGCGACCATTACTCCACCTGTAAATCCCAAAAGGAAATCGAGCCACCTTCGTCCCATGTTTTTAAAGACCAATACCAAACTTGCCCCCAAAGCAGTCAGAAACCATGTGAAACTGGTGGCA
>DASWYG010000173.1:0-1942 GCA_036405075.1 Bacteroidia bacterium
GTGAAATTCTAATTTAAATAGATAGCTAGTATCACCTAAATAATAAAAATCCTGCTGCATTAGACCATGTGAATATTCATTGAATAATTCAAACATCTGAGGATTTTGATCTTTATCAGTAATTTCTCTAAAATGTTTGAAATTAGAGCAATCATCTTTTACAAAAATGCTCCAGGGCCTTAGAATCGTATCAGCAAAAGGAAATCCAATAAAAAAGAAATTATTACCATAAGTTTCGAGCTTTTTATAGTATTTTTCATTATTAAATTCGGTTTTAATTCTAAATGTTTCATTTGGCTTTTCTAATAAATATCCTTCAAACACTTTTGAACCTGGATTTCCACTAAAAGGATGTTTCCATGCTTTTGTGAAAAACAAATCTCTTTTCACTTTAATCAAAGTATCCTCTTTATTGGTCATACAGTAATTTAATGGTGTTCTAATTGTAAGAGTGATAGGAATATGGGTTTCCCAATTGCCGGCATCTAAATAATCACTAAAGTCAACCTCGAAACCTATACTTTTTCTAGGACTTGGTTCAGAGCCAATTTGCCAAGTGTAAGTGCTATTATTTGGGTTATTTATTGGGACGTCAAATCGCACACTACTGGCATTGAAAGTATCACATGGCATTAGTTCGCACCACTGTTCAGGTGCGGGAAATCCACCGTCTCCTGGTCTAACTCTGAAATTAGAGTTAATTCGTGTTTTCCCATAGCATGGATCATAATTATCGCACTCAACATTTTTGGGGTCATAGCAACGTTTCTTGCAGGAGCTGATGCCAATTGCAATAACAATCAGCATCGTTATTCTTAAAAGATTGTAATTCATCATACGTTTAATCCTTTTTAGTGGAGTTGACCAATAATTCATTGAGCTTGGCCAACATTTCTTCCATCAACTTTTGTTGTTGAATGATGTACAAGGTCAACTCCTCGATTTTTTGTTGCTGCAATTTTTGGATTTCTCCTATGTCTTGACCGGCTTGCGTGATTGAATCTTGAGTAGGTATTCCCGGTAAATGTTTTTTAACCTTGATGTATTCCTCCAAACTGTCTAATGGCATCAATTGATAATTGCCATCAAACACAAAATCAGGCCACCATCTGGCACTCACGGTAAGTTTGGTCGCTTTTACGTCCCCGCGCACTTCAAGGTTGCCCATGGCATCCAACCTCAAACCTCCTGAACCATTTGTTGAATTCCATGGGGCTATCACCAAAGCACCATTGTCATTGGTGCCTTCTGCGGCCCTGCCGTCGGTATAAAACAATCCAAAGTCGCCATCTTGTGAGATGTTGTTGTAAGCTCCGGTACCCAAATTGCCCACCATGTGCAAATGACGGGTATACTCATTCGAATTGTTGACACCAAAAATAGCAACCGGTACATTGAGATCATAAGCTGCTCTTACATCCAATGCTGCTCGGGGCGATGGCATATTGATACCTATACGACCTTCAGGGGTCACAATAAATCGTGTGCCGATACCACCCGGCTTAGAAGGGTCTATTTCTCTGGCCCAAATCAAAGGTTGACCAATTGGTGTTCTAGGCAAATTCAATCCTCCGATGGGTGAATAGATTAACCTTGGATCTGTGAGTATTGGAAAGTATTTAAAATTGATTGGAATAAATTTGGAAAAATTTTCATCGCCGGAAGCAACAATGATGGGTTGAAATATCTGGTCCCAAATAACATTTTCTGTAAAGACAACACCACCACCACTTTGTGTACAATTGCTGTTTTTGCTTACAATTAAACCAACCTGAGTATTTTGACAATACTCAATTTCCTCCCAAGCATCCGGACTGTTTGTTCCAATGCCAACTCCGGATGTTGTGTAAGTTTGGGTCGTTGAAGAATTCCAATTGCCGATTGTTTGCGCTTTTATACTTTGACCATAAATCGATAAAGTAATAATAAACAGATAATTAAT
>DASWYG010000174.1:0-11681 GCA_036405075.1 Bacteroidia bacterium
TTGCAGGAACAACTAAACAGAAAATCAGCGATATAGCAAAAAATTTGCTTTTCAAGGAATGCTAAAATTGCCGCTAATTTAAGGAAAAGCTCGGGCATTTTAGCAATTGTCGAGTTGAAAGGTACCGAGGTTCTGGTCGAATCATATAGCACAATGGCGGAGAAAACTACATTTATAGTTTTCTCCTTGCCATTAGCTTCTACCTTCCATTACTCTTTAAGGAATTTCGCACTTATGACACTTTCTGGCGTGTAGAGCAGAAGTATATACACACCTTGAGGTAGTTGATGAGTTTCTATTTTCATTTCATTGATGGTTTCAGTTGAATTTTGAGACCAAATCATTCGGCCATCTTTGCTATAAACTTCTATTTTTGAAATGACTCCTGTCTTAAGTTCTAGATTCATAAAATCTTTACAGGGATTAGGATAAAGAACCATTCCTACATTGAAACTAACTGTTTTTATTCGGCTTTGGTGTTTTAAACTTGGGTCCGAGCATGGCCTCATTGTTTTTGTTGGAAAGAATATAGCAGTATCACCATGAACATACCTCGGATGTTTCAAAACCAAATTGCCACGGCTGTATTGATAATAGTAATATGAATTTATAGAGTCATACAATTTAGTGACAGATTGTTCGGCATAGTTGAATGCACCTAAAGATGAATTGTCAGAAGCGTCGTATAAAAGATCTTCTTCTGACTTGACACTGTTGTCGAATATGTTGTGAAAGAAATTCAAGTCAGTTGGTGAGGCATTGTATGCATAGAAATCACCACCACTGAAGTAACAATCGGTGGTGTTAAAATACACCAATCTGAAACCGGTTCCATTTGGTTTCACGGAAGAGTCGGCTGAAATGAGAATCGCAGTATCATTGTCAATAAAAAAGGATGTTAGCAAAGGGAAACTTCTGACACCATTGTCGAGGTATGTGTATGCAGGCAATTTCAATGCATTTCGGTTTCTTGTAAATCGGTTACAGGCTATTTGATTGACTTCAGCATTGGGGGAAATCAGCAAACCGATTCCATTTTTATCAAAGACACTTCCATTGACCAATACTGTACCGAAAGATTTGGGTGGATTTGGTTCTCCATAAATTGCAACACCTGTGTCATTGTTGTAAAATCCATTACTTCTCATGATGAACGAGTGTCCGCGAATAGCAAGTTTGTTCCATGAAAACACGCTGCTGTCAACCGAGCCATTTGAAACAAATTTGATGGCGGTGGTATTGCGTTTGAATTCACTGTTCTTTATGAAAGACAATCCGGCTGCTGCTATTTCATTGCCATCAAAAAGGCAGTCTTCCACATAGATGGAGAATCCCGGTCCTGAGGGACTTCTTGTTAATTCATAAAAGTCGGAAGTTTCGGCCAGATTGCCTGTGCCATCAATACCCAATTTGTTTCGTATGAAGGAGCAATTTTTTATGTTACCATTTGCAATATTGGTTGTTGAACGTATAGCGGCAAGGTTGTCGATGAATAAGCAGTTTTTAACATTTACAGCAGGGTAAGGCTGAAACATGATGCCTCTTATTCTGCTCAAGTTAAGAGCTGTTTCAGCATGTCTTAGTTTTGCATGTTCGAGTTTGATGACACAAGTGTCGTTCATGCCCTTTATGCCTTGCCAAAGCACATTGACACCTGCACCTAATGAATCTCCGTCAAAGATAACCGGTCTGGATTTACTGCCTTTTACATTCAATTTGCCATAAATGTTGATGGCATAGTTTTTCTTCATGTAAACCTCAACACCGCTGTCTATTTGCAAGGTTGCATCGGGCCAAACAGTAAGATCCATTACCACATAGTATGGATTTCCTGCCATGGTCCAGGTATCACTGTTGTAGAGAATGCCTCCAACCAACGTTTGTGATTCAGCGTTCATTTTGATGAACATGAGAAGGCATAAGAAAATGAGTTTATTTGATTTCATGTTGTTCTTTTTTTAATTGTTTAATTGATTAAGATTTGAGCTCATTTATTACGTCCTTTTATGTATGCAAATGGTTGCATCGATTATCAATTATTTGGTTTATTTTTTTTATTCAATTTATAGATCAATCCAAATTGAATGCCTATAGAATAGGGCCTTTCAGAAAATCCTTGATCATTAGCAATTGATCCAAAATATGTACTGTACTGAGGTGTTGCAGATACTGAAAATTGTTTGTTCAATGTGTATTCGAGCCCAACACCAAGTTGCAGTTGAAAAAGGTCTTTCTTTATTGATGGTGCAATTGGAGAGGAACTGCCAATGTTAAAAGTATTGTAATTGAATTCGTAGATGGATTGTATGGTTCGATTGTAGACAATACCTGAACTGAAAAGGGTACGGATGTTTTTGCGGATACTTCTGTTGTATTGGAAACCTATTGGTACAATGAAACTTTTGAAATGTGTTTTTAAACTTTTGTCGAAATAGTGGGAGTCAATATCGTATTGCTTGAAATAAAAAACATTCCAATTGTAGGTGATCGCTTTAATGGAATCGACCAAAGTTTTTTGAAGATTCAAATTGCGATTGTCACTTTGAAATGTAAACGATTGTAGTCCGAATCCTAATGAAAAGGAGAAATTTTTGTGAAAATGATATTGAATTGCAAGCTGACTTGAATATCCCAGTCCCAACTGATCATGTTCCTTTCTGTAGTTTGCGATTTCAGAATTGCCTTTAAATGCGTTTTTTTGAAGATAAGGTTGTAAGAAGAACGCTAGACTAAAGTGTTGTTTAAAAGTGTTGTTTGTGTCTTTATGGTCTATTGACTTAATTGAATTTGAAGGAGTTCTTAGATCGAGTGTAAGAGTTGTTTTTGGCCATTCACCGTTAGGGAAATGCTTTGTGCTGAAGGGCGAATCAATTGGATGAATTTTTAAGTAGAACTCATCCAAATTTGAAATCTGTGAATTCAATGATGAGGTATCATTTTGCCAAAATAAACCGGTTGATTTTTTTAGATTGCTGTATTTTGAGTAAGGTTTTTGAATGTTTGGCAAAGTGTCTGTTAAATGATTCTCGTTTTCTGAAAAAGCATTGTTGTCGAGTTTATTTGATGTTTTTGTATTTATTGGCAGTTTTTTACTTGTAATGTGTGCAGTATTATTGGACTCTGAGAGAGTATCAACCGGATTTTCACTTTTCTGCTGATTGATCGTTACATGCCTGTAAGGCGCTTGATTTGAATTTAAGTTTTGATTGTTTTCAATCGATCTGTGGCGATTATTCGAATCAAGTATTTGTTTTGTTGCAATTTTATGATTGGAAATTGATTTGTGAACTTTGCTGTACAGGATCTTGTCTTTATTGAGAATGATACCAACAATCATCAGGAACATACCGATGCTGAAGAACCAGACAAAAATTCTTTTTTTTCGTTTTTCTTTATTGTTGATGCCTTCAAGGATCTTGTCCCAGGTTTGTGTCTCCGGATCAATGTCATTGAGGTTGAACAGACTTTTAAATTGTTCTTCTATTGGGTCATTTTCTTTGTTGCTCATATTTAAAAGTTTTTTTTTCTAATACTTGAATCCATTTGGCAAGTGTCTCTTTTGCTCTTGATAGTTGTGATTTTGAAGTGCCGGTGCTGATACCCAGCAAATTTGAAATTTCTTCATGGGTGTAACCGTCAATGACATAAAGGTTGAATATTGTTCTGTATCCCGTAGGAAGGTTTTGTACCAGTGTCAAAAGATCATCGTGTTGTAATTTTTGAACCGGATTGATGCTTAAGTCGGGGATTTCTATGTGATTAATTTCTGTCAAAGATTTTCTAAAATCCCACTTCTTATTCATTTTTATAGCAGTATTAATGGTGATTCTCGACATCCATCCTTCAAATGTGCCTGTGTGTTTGTATTTATGAATGGTAGTGAATATGACAATGAAACTTTCCTGCAATACATCTTGTGCTTGTTCTTTGGTATTGCAATAGCGAGATGAAATACCCATCAATTTCTTCTTGTATTGTTCATACAATAATTTTCGGGCTGTGTTGTCACCCTTAATACATTTTTGAATGATATCGATTTCGGTTTCCAAATTAGCTGATTAATGATACGTCCCTAAAGTATGAGTAAAAGTTGCATGAGAATGGAAGAGATGTCTTCGTGATTTTGTAAGTGTCAGATAATCAACGAAAAAATTTCAATAGCTGGCTTGTATGATTTGGGTAGATTTTAAATTCTTTGTTCAAATGGTCTCAAAGAAACTGTTTTTTAGGTTTAATTAAATATATGATTTGAATTTTTGTAATTTTGCCATAGATGAATAAATATGCTGCTGTTTATTGCCTGGTTTTGACTTTTGTGTTTAATGGTCTTAATGCGCAATTCATTAGAACTAACAATGATTTTTTTAAATACCACTCAAAATTTGAACTTATAAATTTCGATTACAGATCCTTTTATCAGGAAGTGAATTCAAATTCAAATGAATGGGTGAATTTGGAACTAGGTACTTATGGTAAATTCAAATGTCAGGTAAGTCCCTCAAATTTGATGTTGAAAGATGGAGAATCTTTTGTGTTTGATGGAAAGAGAAAAATTGCTGTTTCAAATCCGTTGGAGCATCAATGGAAAGGCACGCTTTATGGCAGTTCAAAGGCTCTGAGATTAAATGTATACCCTAACAATTTGAGTGGTATGATAGAGCTGGATTCAGGTATTTTGTATTTTGAAACCTTTATCGAGAACGGGCGACCAAGATTAATTGTTTACAACAGTTTGCACAATTTAAAGCAAAATGATATTCCATTTTGTACGGTTGGTGATCATGAGCCTAAAGTTCCCGGCATAGGAACCAAGAGGAGTTTGGAATATGAGCATTATACTTGTAAGATATTGAAGTTGGGTAATGTAACTGCATTTAAATTGTTCAAGAAGCACAATTATGATACATTAGCAACTTTCAATGAGGTAAGGGATGTCATCAATTTGACAGATGCTATTTATTCCAAATATATTGGTATTCGGATAAAATTGGCTTTTGAAGTCATTTCTTTGGATTCAAATGCATTACTCAATACCAGTAATAACTCCTATACTCGATTTGGGGATTTTAAAAAAATCATAAAGAACATTTCAGGTAAAATACAAGCTGATGTCAATCATTTGTTTTCTGAGGGATTTATACCTGATCCTCAGTCTGGTAATGCCATTGGATTAGCAGAGATGGCAGCGGTTTGCGATAAAGGCAGAAACTATTCAACATCTCAGGGCCACTTTCGTGATTTGAATTTTTGGTCTGGTGTTTTAGCTCATGAATTGGGACACAATTTAAATGCAGAACACAGCAATAGCAGCTTGTGTAATGCAAATGGTTCAATTATGTGTCCTGCAGCTGTAACGGGGCCATACTATTTTAATGCCACAGAAATAAATGTAATAAAACAGTTTTTGCCCACTTTGGATTCGAAGAATGATCGATTAACGCCTAGTTGTGCAGAATACCCTGTGTCATTGACTATTTCAGATTTTGAGTTAAAAGATGTGGACTCAGTTTTGGTGCCTATAAAGTTGGATCCTGATTTTAAAGTGACACGATATAAATATGGGAATAACAAAGTAGAAGATGTTTCTAATAAGGATCAAATTTGGATCAAAACAATTGGATTCAATTATTTGATTTATGATTTGGATACGGTCAATAATTTAAGTTGCCGATATGAAAATAAGTTTTTTGTTGCTAAACGGGATTTTGTGGTGAGGAATCTTCATGTCAATGGTCCGGGAAGTTTGGGCAATGCCATACTCAATTCGAATGTAGTAGCCGGTATGGATACCATTGTTTTTGCTTTGCCTAACACCTATAATGTCATTGATATTGATACACTATTGCCTCCTGTTATCGACAGTTGTGTAATCAATGGTGCTTCACAAAAAGGGTTTCAAAAAATGAGGGCAAATTCGCCTTATCGCCCTTCAGTAACTTTGAGAAGTAAATTGCCTTCAAGTATGACTTCTGATAAAATCTGTTTTAGTTTGGCCAGAAGACAATATGAGATAAGTAATTTGAACTTTGAAGATTTCTATTCTTCAATTAGGTCACATCTTGGAGATTTCTTGTATTCGACCGATTATAAGTATGTTTATACAGAATTTAAAGATTCAAATTATATTGCAGTGTATCGCTTTAAAGGTAATAAGTTTTTAAACAACAGTATGGCTGTTTACGTCACTTCTTTTGAATTGAACAATGGCAGTGATGAAATTGTATTAGGCGGTGATTCTATTCATGAAGGCAATGTGTTTTTGAATACCGTTGGTGTTGGAACTCGAATGGCATATTCTAAAAACCTAAGGATCAAAAACAATTATTTTGGGTTCGAACCTGGAATAGATACTTTTAAAACCTTTGAAGGTGGTATAGCTCTGAGCTTTTGCTCGAATGTAAAAATACACAATAATGCATTTGGCAAATTCACTAAAATTGGGCTTGAAGCCGGAAATTCGGATGGTGAAATTTATAACAATGTGTTTGGACAAAACAGTTTGACCAAACAGGTCGGCTACTTTTCAGGTGTTGGTATAAGAGGAGGCATAGCTTATACAGATGGTCCTATTTTGAAAATTGGAGATACCGTTGAGATGAGAAAAAATGTCTTTTATGGAAGAAAAAACAAAGGTGCGATAAACTTCTTTTCAGCCAGAAATGTGCATGCTCTTGGAAATTTGGTGCTCTCTACTGATACTTCATCAAGTACTTTTGACACAACTTATTTGCCCAGACCGTATAAATCACTGCAATTAGATTCAATGATACACAGTTGCGGCAATGTCAATGTTCAAAAAGTTTTTGGTTCTATTACTCCTGCTCATATGAATGATACTTTCTTCTTGCATTTTTATGCAGTTCCCAAAGGGGTTAAATACAGGCGTGAGCCCATGCACCGCTATTTGGGTATCAAACAACTTATTTGCACCGATACTTTGCCATTTAAGTTTTCTCATACACTTTCAAATGCATCGATCAATGAAGGTGTCATTTATACAGCTACCTCAGTTAAAATGCAGCAAACCGGAGATAATTCAAATGCCGTCTATCCTAAGAACATTTTGTCTGATCCCATCAAGATAAGCAGTGATACTTGTGTTTGCCCGCAACAGACCATAAAATTGAATTTTAGTCAAGCATATAATTCTGTGAAATTGAATGGTCAGTCTATCACAAATCAACACATCATCAATCAACCAGGGGTTTATCAAATTGAAGCCAAAGATGCCAACAATTGCAGGAGTTCACAAACCATTGTTTTTAACAACTATCCCAATTATTTATCTGAAACCAATATCATGGGCGATGACGCATACATTAAAAATGCCCAATCGATTTATTATGTGAGTCCTTTTAATCTTCAGAATTATTGGTTAAGTTACAAGTGGCAGGCATCCAATGCAAGTTTCAGCAATAGTGTGAAATTGAATACAAGGGTAATTTTTACAGAAGATACTTCTACATTGTACTACACCATTAAAGATTTCCGTCAATGTTCATATAGTTTATCTCGAAAACTGAAAGATAAAAGTGTTTCAGTAGATGCAGGATTGAATTCCGAATCATTTAACATTTACCCCAATCCTGTTGCCATTGGTTTGGTTTTGCATTTTAGTCAAGCAGTTACAGAAAGAATAGAGGTATACAACGCCCAGGGTCAACTGGTGTTAACAGAATTTGCAAGTCAGGAAGGCAGGGATCAATTGCAATTGGACGTAGTGAATACAGGCATTTATTTCATCAAAATAGGTGAATTGGGTGTGTTCAAGATTTTGGTTAATTGAAACAATTGTTTGCTAATACTTGTTATTGTTTTATGAATTTAGAATGATACACCACACCTTCTGATTCAATTTTAACGCAGTACATTCCAGAAGTTAGATCACTGACATTTATTTCGGTACTATCATTTTCAAAAGATTCAGACATTAGTATTTGTTCTCCTTTTTGATTGAAAACACTCAGTTTCCAGTCAGAAGCGAAAGGCATTTTGATTTTTAGAACATCTGAAACCGGATTCGGGAATAGAACAATATGTCTGCAAATATCGTTAGGATGGCTTAAAGATAGGGTTTTAATGACTTTTTCGTCATTCCCTCTTAATCTATAGAATATCATAGTGCCACAGTGTTGATTGGTGTCTATGTATTCAAATTGCAACATGGATTCGGTCCTGTCAATATTAAAACTATGGATTGGCGTCCAGTTTATACCATCTATTGATTTGTCGAGCATCAATTGGTCATTCTCATCAGAAAACAATGCAATTTTTATTTTGGTTGCATTTCCTGATTTTTCTCCATCAAATTTTAATAAATAAATGGGTAGTGGGTTGAAGGTTGTGCTGGAACCGATGGTAAACGGGCTAAATGAACTGACTTTAGTTAAAGACCTTAAATTCCCGTTGTTGCTTGTGCTTGATGGAACTATTTTTTTGCCCATGCCCTCCCATTTCGAAGTGCCTGAATTCCAGTGACACAATAACAATTTACTTGTGTCAGTAACACCGCTGTTTCTGGCATTGTCCCAATTCAAGTAAACAAATACGGTGGAGGTGCCAACAACTCTTGAAATGTCCCAGTATTCACTCCTGCTGACCCTAAGAACCCCTGCTGCTTTACTTGAAGTATCCGAATAAGGAGATCCGATATAGATGGCCGAAAATTGACTGGTTGTGGAACTGGGTGCAGAAATGTAGACAGGCGCATAACTGTTAGAATTTCCAATTGGAAACATGAAACTGTCATTACCAATTTTGAGCACTTTGCCATTCACATATTTTTGGGAACCAGCACCTGAAATGGTAGCGTTGTCATTAAAGGTTAAATAAGAATCCTTGTGAACGTTTATTTTTCCTGAATTGAAAGTCAGTATTGTGGTGATCCTTAATCTCAAGTTTTTGGAGATGTGAAAAGTGTCTTGTGTATTTAGTTCAAGGTTTTTAGTCACCATATTGCTTACTGATGAGCAGGATAGGATTGCTTTGTTAAAGAAACTTGTGTTGATAACAGTTATTGTTTCGCCATTTAAAACAATGGTGCCTGAGTCCAAATACAAATTCCTGTTTACCCTTAAATTTCTGGTATTTAAAGTCAATTTACCGCCAATTAATCTAAGGCTCGATACAGTGGTATTTGCACTTAAACTTGGATACCTTGTTGAATTGTAAGGAATAATAACCGTATCTCCATTTCCGGGGGCAGAATTGTTATCGGTGGTGGTCCAATTGGATTTTGTGGACCAGCCGGTTGAAGTACTGCCATTCCAAGTCCAATTGGTGTTTGCTCCATTGAGCTTGAAGGCAATTAAAATTAAAATCAAAAGAAGATGATTTTTTCTAAGTGATTGCATAATTATGTGTTTTGTGTTAAATTTTAAATCAAAGAATTTGAAACACGAAGGTCACTAATTGGATAATGTTTATTTGTAGTCGAAACTCTAAACATTAGTAGAATAATTTCTACACGTAAATTTGGAGTCATTTTTAAGAGATGTTCATCACACCATTCTATCTTAGTACACAGAATTTGAATTCATATTGCGTCGAATGTTTTGGAAAGCTTTAATTGTATATTCTGTTGAATTGGCAAAGGAAAGGCATTTAGGGATTGCACTTGTTTCAGATACTTTTTTATGCACAACCCTCTGGCTATGTTTTATAGAGGAGCGTTGTTCTTAAGAAATTGTTTCTACAGGTAATTACAGATAAATTGTAGTATAAAATCTATACGAATTTTTGAAAGGTAACTAATTGCAGAAGGTTATAAAAGGTGAAACTTTGTGAATGGGAAAAAGAATTGTAGTCATCATTTTCGGCATTCTCTGTGTAGCGTTGTTAATGGAAGCTTGTAAGAAAGAAACTGTTGTATCGCAGGTTTCAAACAATCAAAACAATGACGCCGGAGATGTTTTGGATTTGCCGTCACAACCTTTTAATTATTCTAACATTGATTTTCCGAACTATATTGATTCGGTTTTTAAGTATTCGGATGATTGGAACAATGAGCCAAGCACGAACCCAATCACAGATCATGGCGCAACACTTGGACGTGTTTTGTTTTATGACACAAAACTCTCTACCAATGATCAAGTCTCATGCGCTTCATGTCATGACATCAACCACGGGTTTTCGGATCCCAATAAACAGAGTAAAGGAGTTAACGGACTCACAGGCAGAAATTCTATGAGTATTGTGAACCTTAGGTTTTGGGCGCCCAAAGGAATGTTTTGGGACATGAGGGCTAAAGATCTGGAAGAGCAGGTGCTGATGCCAATCACCAACCATCTTGAAATGGGTAATTCTGATTTGGCTTCTGTGCTGGTACGAATTTCGAAGCAATCTTATTATCGACAGTTGTTTAAGAACGCTTTTGGCAGTGAAGTGATCTCATCCGAGAGAGTTGCTTTCGCATTGAGCCAGTTCATCAGATCTATTGTTTCATTTCAATCTAAATTCGATGTAGGACAGACGTCTAATTTCTCCAATTTTACAAATCAGGAAAAAAATGGAATGAACATATTTGTGAACCAATGTTCTGAATGCCATGGTGGCATACCTTTCGGTGGTGGAACCAAAATCGAAACCAGATTCATCTCCATGTTAAATGTTAGTTTTAATTACAAGGGTCAATTCATCTATGGAAAAGGTGGTAAAACCAATAATGGTTTGGATTTGGTATACAAAGACAAAGGCATGGGTGAAACTGATCCGAGCATGGATGGGATTTTCAAAACTCCAATGTTGAGAAATATAGAGCTCACTGCTCCCTATATGCACGATGGACGTTTTTCAACTTTGGAAGAAGTCATTGAATTTTACAGCAGTAATGTTAAAGAGCATCCAAACAAAGGGGTGCAAATACCTCCGGGTGGTTTTAATTTTTCTACCCAAGAGAAACAAGATCTTCTTGCTTTTCTTAAAACGTTAACCGATCAAATCTTGTCCAAGTCAGCTAAGTATAACAACCCTTTTAAGAAGTAATTGTGTTTTGTCCGGTGCATACATTTCGATTAGTAAAATTACTACAAATTTTGATTAATTTGTTCTACTCTTAGGTCTAGTCGAAGAATGTAGATTTGTATGCGCTTTTATAGAAGTTGTAAGTGCGTATTGTGTAATCTAGGGCGAATGAAAATTCGCCCTAATCTTTTTATCTGCAACTGTGCTCTGCAAATGAACACTCAGACAACATGATATCAATCCTTTCTCAACACCTCTTTTTTTGAATCAGTATGTGTTGTATTCAATCTGTTTTTTCTCAATTCAAAACATTTGATGTTGACTTGCCATCTATTTTTTTTATCCCTGTTCTAATTGTGATTAATGAGTCTTTAAGTTTCATCTCAAGAGGGTAGGGTTTAGGGTCTTTTTATAGTAAAACAACCTTCTTCGTGTGCTTTCTTCATTTACATTGCCTGAGCAAAATTACTTCCAAAAAGATCATACTACAAGCTTGTAGGATAAATTCGATACAAATCTATGAACGTCTACTACGATTCAGGTTTTGATTGCTGTTGACCTTTGCAATCAATTATAATGATTATGAAATTGAGACTTTTACGATTAGACATTTTGTCCATATTGCTTACAGCAATTGTAATAGGCATTGCTTATGCCTGTTTTTCGGATAAAGAACAACCCTTTTCATTTGCAGACAAGGGTTACAACCAAAGTCCGTT
>DASWYG010000175.1:0-6999 GCA_036405075.1 Bacteroidia bacterium
ATCAAAATATAATGCTTCAGAAATTCTTGCTGCATACAGTTTGCGTAAATTGACTCCTGGATACAGCGGATCAGCAATATTGGCAAGAAATTCTTCAGCTTCAGAATTGGGAATCGGGTTTACAAATGCTGATTTGAATCAAGATATGCTGATTGATCATGCTGCATCAGGTGATGTATCGGTGGTCAAATTTTATGATCAGTCGATGAACAATGGGAATGACTTGGAGCAATCTGTTGTAGCCCAACAACCACTAATTGTAGAATCCGGCTCTGTATCTGAAGCTGCCTATGGAAAGCTAGGATTGAAATTCAGTTCTTCGATCTTTAGTGGCCTAGAATCAACACTAGCGTTAGCCAATTCCGACTTTACATTATATTTGGTTTTTGATGCATCGGAACTTGATGGAGAAATGACTTTCGAGATAATTGATTCTAACACTAGTGCGGTTGTAGATTCATTGGTGCATGAACTTGGTTCTAAAAAGGACAAAGTGCTTTTGTGTCTTTATTATGATCAAACAGATTCTAACCTAATGATTCGTCTTCCAGAGTGGTCAGCAGGAATATCTTTTGATCCAAGTACACAGATGCTTGGAGTTAAGTTTGACGGCTCATACGACTTCAGTGTTTATATCAGTGAATTGATTCTGCTTGCAAAAAATCTGATCAAAGAAGGAGTAGATGTTGACTCGGAATTGGAGATAAAAACATATTGGAACCTGTATGGAAAAGACACTGTTTATCCATTGGATCTGGTGAATACCTTAGATGTCATAGGAGGCTTTAGTTTACGTAAACTGAAAGGCGATTTTGATGGAGAGATTATAGGTATTCTTAATGATTCAGATGTTTATAGTGAAATAGGACTTGATGATGACTTAGTTAATGAGGTCGCAATTGAGACTCATATTGGAACTGGCGATGCTAAAGTAACTCGCTGGATCAATCAAACCGGAGATGAAGATATTGTCTTTGAACAAAGCGAAGAATCAATGTGTCCATATATTGCAGAATCAGGAACCGTAACTTACACTTTTTATGATCGACCCGGACTGAAATTTAATGAATCTGACCTTTCTTGGATGTTGAATGAATATGAATTGAATGGCTCTGATTACTCAATTTATGTTGTAGCAGATATTCAAAATGGAGATGGTAATATCACATTAAAAGTGTTTAACTCTACAAATGGTCAAATATTATCTGAACAGATATTCGATACAGGAGACTTTACCAGAAAACTTCTGATCTGTCTATATTACAATAATTCTTCGCAATCGCTCACTTTCAGAATTCAAAACAATAGCAAAGTTTTTGATTTCGATATTAATCAAAACATGTTTGCTCTATATACTGATGAAACATGTCAATTTGAAGGTTGTATAAGTGAACTTCTGATTTTTGCTAATGACTTGAGAAAGCTTGGAAAATCTTCTCAAATGGAAACGAACATTAAAACGTATTGGGACTTAATTTAAAAAATCAAATATATGCTACAAATTGGAACCTTACCTCCTATTGTAACGGAGGTCGAAGCCGAAACAACTGACAGATTCGGCAATGTCTTACCGACTATTATTGTCAAACCGGATGAACCGGAGATTAACTGGAAGAGTTATGATTTCAGTGACTTGTTTCTTTCAAGACTAAGCAGCCCAAGTTCTACTATTCAGAGTGCTATTTCTACTGCCGTTGATTCTGCTATTGAGGCAGGAATTTGGGATCTTTACCATGCAATTTACCCCCTTGTAAATGGCACTGAAGCCGATCATTCGTATAACCTGAAATTTCCATTTAATAATGAAATGGCTATGAAGTTACATTTCATAGGAAGTCCGACTCATAACTCAAATGGAATAACCATGGCAAACAATACTCAATACTGCAGTATTGCTATGAATCCTTCCGTATTAGAAATGTATAGTTCAGGACATTTTAGTTTGTATTACAGGGCCTATACAGCCATTGCCAACAATCTTGAAATTAGTTTTTCAGGAGATTCAAGAGAAGGCAGATGGTTTCTCAATCAACCAAATGCAGGTTCAGGTACTAACGGAATGTCCATGTGTAGCTCTATCAATCAAATTACACCATCTCCAGCAATTACATTAACTGGTCTTTGGATGTTAAACCGAACAAACAATACCACATTAAGACAAGTCAGAAACGGAACACTTGATCGTCAAATTACAAATAATTCTGGCTCACTTGCTCCATTCTTTGATGGATCTGGTATTTCTTGGTCAAATATCAGAATGTGTCAAGGTGATAAAAATTGTGCATTGATTACAATCGGTCAAGGTATGACTAGTACTCAGGAGGCTGATCATTATACGATCTGGCAAACATTTCAAACAGAGTTAGGACGTCAGGTTTAAAATCATCAATTTTTTAATTCAAGTTTTGACAATTGAATATTAAATTGTCAAAACTTGTTTAATGGTAATTCAAGAGACTTTTGTTAATTCTTGTCTAGTCTGTAAGATTTCTTTTAGAGGTGTTTTCCTTGAACATTCAATATACCTCAGCCCACCCCAATTCTCCCTGTAAAGACTACTTCAGTTATTTGTTGTTATTGATCTCTCTGAAATATGTGCCATTTAAAAATGATGTGGCATTTTGAGGATCAAGCAAGAAGAGATGAGTATATCGTATTATCCACTAGCATTTAAGGCGCATGTATACACATCGTTTTTTGTTTTACTTGCGGGATTTACTCAGTTTTCGGAGGGTTTAAGAAATTCTTACAAAGGCTTACACAGAGCAATGGGCAAATTTTATGTTGTGGTGGTATTGTTTTTATCGGCCACATCAGGATTCATTTTAGGCATACATGCCAATGGGGGTATATCCTCTAAGATAGCATTTGTTTTGTTATCTGTTTTATGGTTTTGGTTCACATATAAGGCATACACATCCATTCGCGTGGGCGATATAAGGGCGCACAAAAATTTCATGATCAGAAGTTATGCATTGGCATTATCGGCCATCAGTTTGCGATTGTTCAAATGGATCATTGTGCTGATTCTGGAACCACATCCAATGGATGTTTACAGGTCAGTAGCATGGTTAGGGTGGACGGTGAATTTGGCCATTGCAGAGGCCATTATCATCATTTCGGCAAGAAAAGCACCCGGAAGCTCATTGGCAAAAGAAAAGCCCTCTATGGGCGTTTAAACCACAAATTAAATTTAGACGCTACCAATGCTGTAAATGGGTTGGAAATGTATTTTTTCTTCAATTCCGGGTTTAATTTTAGCCAACACAAGCGATTTTTTAATGTTTGGGTTTTCTTTTAAAAGCAAATGCAGACTTCTCAGTTTACCATACTTACCGGATTTGACTTCTATCGGAATAATATCACCGTTTTTTTCAATTACAAAGTCAACTTCAGCACTGCTGTTGGTTGAAGTTCTGGCCCAATAATACAAAGGCTTGTGGCTCATGCTAAGAAGTTGTTGACCTACAAATTGTTCAGCCCATGAACCAGTAAAGTTCGAGTTCAAATCCTGATTGTAAAATAGATTTTCATAAGCTACTTTGCTAACACACAGCAGAAGTCCAATATCAATGAACAAGGCTTTGAATTGTTTGTTGGCAACGCTGAAAGGCAATGCATTCACTGAGACGTTGTGAATCAGAGTAAAAATTTTAGCACTCGTAAGTACTTCAACACCCTTTTTAATCGTAGGAACAGAGAATCTTTCACTCAGTTTAGAATAAATGACTTGTCCTCCAATGTTTTGAGAAATGTGACTCATGATGTCTAATAGACAGTTTTTATTTACAACCGGATTGTATTTTGCAAAGTCTTGTTGATAAGTGTAAAGGAGATCTTCTTGAATTTTACGAACTTCTTTATAATTACCAGTAGAAACATATTCCAGCACACAAGCCGGCATACCACCGACCCAATAGTAATTGAGCATTTCCAAATAGATTTTTTGTTCGATTGTATCGTTTACTTCACCTTTACTTAAATTAATGTAGGGCAATAATTTTTCATTGTTTGTTGCGATCAAGAACTCTTCAAAGTTCATTGGGAACATGTCCATGAATTGCACTCTGCCAACCGGAATGGGAATGGTTTTTAATTGAAATTCAAGCAAAGAACCTGCTGCAATGATTGGATGGTGGGGTAAGTCTTCATAAAAGTACCTGAGGGCCATAATTGCTTTTGGGCATTGTTGGATTTCATCAAAGAACAGCAATGTTTTTTTATTGATATTTACATTTTCTATTAGGGCAATTTCTTGCAGTATACGTTTAACATCTAAATCCTGATCGAACAAAGTACACAATTGAGGCTTTTTCTCAAAATTAAGTTCAATGAAATTCCCATCAAATTCAGATTTACCCAATTCCCGAACTGACCAACTTTTTCCTATTTGTCTTGCACCATTTATGATCAGCGGTTTTCTTTTAGCTTATTTGGCCCATTTAAGGAGTGAAATGGAAGAATACCTGAACATTTGATTTAAAAAAAGGAAATCCAAATTAACATTTCAGATTTTGAATCCGGAGTTTGTCAATTAAATAGAATCTAGGATTGGGTGGAGGGAAAGATAAAATTTCTATTTATAAAAAAAGGGGAGGTAATTGTAACCTCCCCTAAAATTAAATAAGAAAGTAATGACTTTACTTCACCAGAGCAATTGCAGTAGATTGAAGTGTTTTACTTGTAATATCTATCCTGTAAAGCCCGGCAGACATATCATTCAGTTGACCAGTTAAAGGAAGAGTATTGATTCCATTTTTTAACACTATCAATGCTTCATAACTTTTACGTCCCAACATGTCATAGATTGTAACTGTGACTTCTTGTTGTTCACCAGATGTTAGTTCTATATTGATGGATGATAAGCCTGTTGCCGATTCATTAGTGGAAACACGCATGTGATCAGAATTTAAGTTTTCTTTTCTACTTGTTGGATTTGCTACCAATGCATTGCTACCCCCAACTATGGTTGTATCATAGCATTCTTCAGTATCTTCTAAGGTATCAACAATGCTAGAAAGTAAGGGGTCGCTGTATCTCATAAATAAAAAGTCAGTATTTGAAAGGTAATCAGATCGAATCAGTCCGGGTCCGGAATAGATGATTGGGTCTTTTATGTTTTGCTGACAACCGGATTCTCCATTGTAATAAGATTTAACTATATAGAAATCATGTTTGAAACCAACGCTATGAAAACGAGTATGAGAAAAACCATAAGCACTAAATCCATCACCCATGCCACTATTGTTTTGGTCTAAATAGAATCCCCATTGAATATCAGAGGGAGACCCGTATGTATATTGTCTTGCGCCGGAATATCCGCCAGATGCATCAGTTTTTATTACCATCATATCATAATATCCGGCAACACCATCACGAATAGTACCAATTGCATAATATTCATAATTACTGGTATTTGGGTTATATCTCTCCATAACATCATTGAAATAGGAATTATAATCGCCGACTGTTGAATTTGCCGGATACGTTTTTGACCAATTAACAGCCCAGCTTGCACCATCAATGTTTATTAACCATCCCACCCATACTTTAAGAATAGTGTCATAAGCTCGTCCTGCAATTATGTATCCACCTGGCGAAGGATTATTGGCAACTTTGATACGAGTGAACATTTCAGCTGTTAATGTTGTACCATAAATAGCAACATTAGACATAACATTACCTGTATTTAAGTCAAAGTACAAAATATAACCATCTCCTTCACCTGTTGTGCCAACCAATAGTCCATTTCCTGGAAAATAAGGGTCTTCTACCATATCTCCACCAACCGATCCCATTGGCCCATTAGGCCCTATGATACTATATGTCTTATCCCACATATATGTCCCTGAAATATTGAATTTAAGAATAAATGCAAATGTTCCACTACCGTCTACACTAACACTTCCAACCGCGTATAATTCACCTGGAATATTTGATTCTTTAAGCGATCCGATTCTTGGATGTGCGAAGGCAGGAAATTCATACGCGGCGGCAACATTACCTGCAACATCGAGTAAAACATAGTACATACCTGTTGAACCAGTATAATTATTAATATAAGAACCGACAATAGCATAGCCTACCCCAGAAGAAAGTTCAACTGACCTTGTCTCTACAACTTCAATGGGATTACCTGAACCATCAGATAATTCGTATTCATTTTTAAAGTTGTCAGTAGATGTGAACCTGCCATCTGCATCTGTTCTTATTACTCTTATATTGTTGGATGTACCTGCACCAAAGTTTTCAGCCGCCCCACTCATAAAATGCCCCGGACTCGTAGTAACTGTTGCATGACCTGAAACCCCACTTCCTATGTCTATTAGTCTACCATAAACATGTTGAAAATACTGGGCATTTAGGTTAAAGGAAAAAGAGCTAATAAAAAACATCAAAAGCAATGCGAGCCGATGGCCTGCAATTTGTGGTAGAACCTCTAACTTCCGGTTAAAGGCAATCATTCTTAATTTTGGTTTGTTTAAATTCATAATTGAAATTTATTTAAGCAAACATCTTATAAAATATAGATCTATGATATGGACATTTCACAAAAGCATGTATCACACTTCATGAAAATTCTTTCCGATTCCATGAAATTATTTTTGCACGGAAATGTTCATTGATTTTGTCAATTGTTATTAAGAAATAACTATAGAATTCAGAAAATCAATGCTTGGAAACGATTGTACAAGATTCCAAGGAAACCAATTACTCTTAGAGACCATATCAGAAAGCGCTGGATTGAAATCCATTTATTTCAAATTGAGTTTGCAGAAATGATGGGAGTAACTGAGGACTGCATTACTTTGTGGGGAAAAGGGAAATTAAAACCATCAAAGAACCATCATAAGAAGATCGAAATATTTTTAGAGGTTAAATGAAAGGACGAACATTATCATAGTGTTCCTTTTATAAATTAATTTAGACCACTAATACTTAATTAATTTTCCTTTGTTGATAACAATCCATTCGCGAATTCAGTGACAATACACCAAT
>DASWYG010000176.1:0-3628 GCA_036405075.1 Bacteroidia bacterium
TGTGTATTGACGTTTGGACAAAATTCTTTTATTATTTCATTGTTGCCATATTTCAACTCAATGAAAGGTTTTAAACTTGCAATAGAATCAGCATTCATTGCATTTTGAAAAATACGATATTTCCATTTTCCATAACTGAAATTGATGTTCATGTTATTGGTGACAGAATTGCCCGGAAATGTAACTGAATAAAACAGACTTCTGTTGAAGTTGCTGTCGTTTATGGCTCTGGCTTCTTGTTCTTCAACAGAAGCACAGGTGGCGACGAAACTTTGAAATTTTTGGGTGTTGTTGACAATTCCAAAATCATAAAGTGTACCCGGTACATCATAATTTTGAAATGCGTGATCGGCAGAATTGATAATTACCCAGAGTTCTCCTTTTGCTTTTTGCTTCGTTCCTATTTGAATGTAATACCAGCCTTGAGTGAGACAGGTATTTCCTGATACACCAAATTTGCTCAAAGGCGTCAATCTGCTTTCGATATTTGCCAATCCATAATCGCAATTATTGACGGCATAGATATTAAATCCGGCAAAGATTTGCGGAATTGCACTGTCTTTTTGAGTCAATTCAACAGAAATGTTTCTGGTTGTGGGGATATAGAATTTGTACCAAACAGTTTTATCGCAATTGCCATTAAGTTCAAGTTCACCGGAACATTTTTCGCCTTTTTGACGTGTAGCAAAACTGATGTTGGATTTGACGGAAGTGAACCTTCCAAAAGAGTAGCCATTGCCCGATATGACAATCTCAGAGGCGTTCTCACAGTTGTCGTTCGCCGGAGCTTGCGCGTATGTATCCACAGTAAATGATAAACACCAAATACAAATGAATGCTAATCCTAAATGAAGCCTTGTTTTCATACGGTTTCAGGCGAAGAACTTTTTTGTTTTAAGTTTGAAGATCAAATTAAAGGAAAAAAATATAATTCGAACAATTTATTTTATTTCCTCTATGACTTCGACTTTACTAATGCCGCTTACCTTGTATTCTTTATTACTGGGTAATTCAAAACATTGGTACCAACTTCTAAGTTTTTTGCCCTTTTTAAATATCCTCCCAGTATCTAGACGAAAAATTGTACCCAAAGGTATCTGCTCAAGCAATAATTTTTGATCTTTATCATATTTAGACAATACTTTTGATAGATGAGTATCGCTGCAACTGCTGGCAGCAGGATCGTTCATGTATTGTTTCAGTGCCTTTTGAATGTCTTCGGGCAATGGGTGTTCATGAACAATGGGTTCTAAAATGATTTTAAATTCATTCTTCCATTCCTTTCCGTGTGGATCAATGCCATGTCTGTATTTTTCAAATGCAGTAAGATGTGCCACTTCATGCAGAAATGTGACCAAAAAATTATAAGGATTGAGGTCTTTGTTAACTGTAATGCGATGGTGTTTGCTGTCGCGACCGGGAGAGCGATAGTCTCCATATTTACTGCTTCTTGGCTTATTCAATTTCAATTGAATCTTGTGTTTGGCCAAAAGTGAAACAACGTAAGCTTCTGTTCCATCCGGAACATACCTTTTAATGATATTTTCAAGTTCAGCTCTGGTCAATGCAAAACTTTAGAATTACTTTTCGCCGAATTGACTGTTGTACTCCTGGTAGATCAGTTCAAGTTCATCATACCAATCTTTACCATAGGATCTGATGAGTGGAGCTTTTAAAAATTGAAACACCGGTAATTTCAGTTGTTTGCCCAATTCGCAGGCTGCTTTGCAGATGCTCCACTGATGGTAATTAATGGTGTCAAAATCACCGGATCTGCCTATTCTTATAGGATATAGGTGACAGCTGATAGGTTTGTAATACTCGATTTTACCATCTTTATGAGCTTTCTCAATAGCGCAACTTAAAATTCCGGCTTCCTTGAATGCGAATACACATTCACCTGAAGGCAAACAGGTAGTAGCCATATCATCGTCATCGCCTTCCATAAATCCTTCAAGTTTCAACAATTCGAGACCTTTTCTTGTCATATAGGGCTTGATGGCTTCGATGTTGTTTTGAATTTGATTGACATCGTTTTGGTCCAATGGCGCCCCTCTATCGCCTTCAACACAGCATGCGCCTTTGCATTTGCCAAGGTCACAAACGAATTTTTCGGTGAATATTTCGTCTGAAATCAGCGTATTGCCGTGTTCAATGATCATTTGCTGAGGTATTTTTGATACCCTTTACTTTCTAAATCCAAAGCTTTTTCTTCAACCATAGACTCGAGTCCTTTCATGAAACGAGTTATTTCATTCCATATTTCGGGTCTTGATTGAGCAACAATTTTAGCTGCATATATTCCTGCATTGCCAGCACCATCAATGGCCATAGTGGCTACCGGAATACCCGGAGGCATTTGAACAATGCTGTACAAAGAATCTACACCTGATAAATTAGAAGACTTAACCGGTACACCAATGACGGGCAATTCGGTTAAACTCGCTGTCATGCCGGGTAAATGTGCTGCTCCGCCTGCACCGGCAATTATACATTTATAACCATTTGCTCTGGCTTTACCTGCAACTTCAAACATTCTGTTGGGTGTTCTGTGTGCGCTTACAATGGTAAGATCGTAGCTGATGCCCATTTTATCCAAAATGACCGCAGCTTCTTTCATCACCGGCAAATCGCTGTCAGAACCCATTATAATCAATACATCCTTCATACTAAAAAATTATTGGCAAAGATAATGTTAAAATAAATTTCGAATTGAATCAGAGTTGTTTCATACCCAGATTTTTCTTCACAATTTCAGCTTTTTCTCTTACTGTGCTTAAGTCTTTGTCAATAATGGTGATATGTCCCATTTTGCGCTTAGGCTTTGTTACCGTTTTGTTGTATAAATGCACATAAACACCACTTAGGCTTAGTATTTTATCCAATCCTGTGATCTCATATTCACCGTTGACACCTTCTGCACCCAATAAATTGATCATAGCCGCACTGTTGATCAAACCGGTATCACCCAATGGCATGCCGAGTAAAATGCGATTCAATTGTTCATATTGACTCGTGTAGCAGGCTTCGATTGTGTGATGTCCACTGTTGTGGGGGCGTGGTGCAATTTCATTGACATAAATTTTACCTTGCTTGTCTAAAAACATTTCAACGGCAAAAATTCCTATCCCCTGCATTTTAAATATACATTCCATAGCGATGCGTTTGGCAGAAGCTTCTATTTCCTCTGAAATATCGGCTGGAGAAAATAAAAATTCTACCAAATTGGCTTTTGGGTCAAATTCCATTTCTACAGTAGGGAAGGTACACATTTCTCCTTTTTCATTTCTGGCAACAATAACCGCCAGCTCTATTGCATCATTTACAAACTCTTCCAAAACTACCGGTGAATCGAATGGTATTTTGTTGTATTGTTCTAATACCTCATTTTTGTTCACCAATTCAACACCCTTGCCATCATATCCACCTTTTCTGAGTTTGGCAGCAACTTTATCCCCTTTCAGTTTACTGAGTTTTTCAGCCCATTGAGTAGGATTATCTGCAAGTTCAAAATTAGCGGTGGGTATACCGTGATGATTGAAAAATAATTTTTGCATCCCTTTGTCCTGAATGATTTCAAGTATTTTTGGAGATGGAATTATGGTTTTACCGGCGGCCTCAAGCGCTT
>DASWYG010000177.1:0-4390 GCA_036405075.1 Bacteroidia bacterium
TTGATACCAATTTTGTGAATCCAAACTTCTAAATGGTTTTATCAGTTCGCAAATCAGGTACATCACGAGTCACACCCCGTGTCGTAAAAGCCCGACATTAAAAAAACAAAAAAGCCCGGAATTTACATTTCGGGCTTTTTCTGACACAGGGTGGAGGCAATTACTCCCTTCGGTCGTGAAATCGCTTTGCTAAGTTAGCGAAATGTCGAACGTCATTTAAAAATAATTTGATGTTTGAACGCCCCGTACCAGTGTCTTTCGTTGCACTCAAAACACGGTACGGGGCAACAAAAACTAAAAAAACCCGCTAAAAGCGGGTTTTAAGTTTTTGTATGGTGGGCAATACTGGGTTCGAACCAGTGACCCCTACCTTGTCGAGGTAGTGCTCTAAACCAGCTGAGCTAATTGCCCTTTTTGAGGACGGCAAATATAAATACTTAAGCCTTATTTCTGCAAATTAAATTCCTTCATATTTATTCCAATTTCAAATTAGAGCCTTCGTGATTTAAACAGCAATTTTCCAAAATGAAAACCCATCCAAAATCCATGTATTAATTCAATATTAAATCTCAATTAGTTTCTCAACCAAAGGTGTTGAAAAGTCATTATTCAAAACACATTAAAATAAACTCCTGTTTTTCAAATGATTAATCAAAAAGCTTAAAAAAACATTCTGTCATAAAACTGTCATTTACGACAACCGTATACAAATTATAGGTAAGTTAATTTAATATTGTTTCGACAATATAAATTTCTGTTTCCATTATGATAAAAATCTACCGCAATCTGGGCAAATTGCTCTTGATTCATTTGCTTCTATTTTCTTACGCGACCTACGCGCAAAAAACAGTAGGATTAACCAAAAAACTCAATGGCAATGATGAAAATGGTTATGTGCTTTTTTCACCCATTGGCATGGACACTGCTTACCTCATCAACAAATGTGGTCAAAAAGTGCATTCTTGGCACACTCAGTACACCCCCGGCCTATCAATGTTCATCAAACCAAATGGCAACTTATTGAAATGTGGCACTTATGACGATACCACATTTGGTACAGCCGGAGGCCGAGGCGGTATCATTGAAGAATACGATTGGAACAGCAATTTACTCTGGAAGTATGTTCTGTTCAACGATTCACTATGTCAACATCACGACATCCACCCCTTACCTAATGGCAATGTATTGGTATTGGCCTGGCACAGCATTACAAAAGCTGAAGCTATGCAACTGGGAAGAAGAGGAACGAATTTCAATAACATCAATGAACTTTGGGGTGAACGCATCATTGAATTGAAACCAATAGGAACAGACAGCGCTGAAATAGTTTGGCAATGGGACTTGTTCGATCACCTGATTCAAGACAATGATGTTGCTTTTCCAAATTACGGCATGGTGTCTCAACACCCTGAATTGATGGACATCAATTATGCTGTAAACTTAAAAACCAATGATTGGATTCACGCCAATGCCATAGATTACAACGCTGAGCTCGATCAAATAGTGATCAGTGCTCACAACATTTGCGAATTCTGGATCATAGATCATAGTACCACAACCGCAGAAGCCGCCTCTCATACCGGTGGAGATGCAGGAAAAGGTGGCGATTTATTGTACAGATGGGGAAACCCTGCAGCCTATAAAAACGGCTCCACAGTGAATCAAAAACTATTCAGACAACACAATGCTCGTTGGATTCCAAATGGTTACAGAGACTCAGGTCAAATTATGTTATTCAATAACGGTTGGGGTCGCGATACTTTTTATTCAAGTGTAGACATTGTTAAAACCCCTTTACTCAACAATAAAAACTATCTGAGCACATTGCCATATCAACCGGGCAATTTAACATGGAAATACAATGACTCTATACCCACTAATTTTTATTCTCAAATCATTTCCGGTGCACAAATGTTACCTAATGGTAATGTATTGATTTGCAGTGGTGTTCAAGGACGAATATTTGAAGTCACTGAAAAAGGCAAAACTGTTTGGGAATACAAAGTTCCTATTGGACCAAATGAAATTCAGGAAGATGGTGATTTGGCTAATTTTCACAATGTATTCAGAGCCGAATACTACCCTGTTTTATACCCAGCTTTCAAAAACAGAAACTTAAATCCAAAAGGTTATTTGGAAAAAAATCCATTCCCTTATACCTGCTATCCTGAATCTGTGAAACCTGCAGTTGTGAGCTTGAGTCCTGCCAAAAATACTAAATTGGTATTGCCTACAGCTCCATTGGAGATCACCTTCAGCGAACCCATCCTAAAAAACAAAGGCATGCTGAACATTTTCAGCAATGGATCACCACATGAAAACATTCCATTCAACAGCAATTTGATAAGCATTTCGGGCAATAAAATGACCATCAATCACGCCAATGATTTCCCTGTAAATGCTCGTATTGCAGTAAAAGTTGCGGCCAATTACATTAGAGACTCTTCATTCAACACACTTGCCAATTTGATAGACACAGCAAGCTGGCATTTCTTTACCGTTACAAGTAAACCAACTGTCATCAACAAAGCACCACAACATTTAGAGGTTAATGTTAAAGCATTGACCCCGGTTGTATTGACCTTTAATGAAAACATCAGTAAACACAGCAGCGGCTCTATTCGCTTATATGAAAATGGTCAATTCCTTGAAACTTTACCTGTGAGTTCCTCAAGAATCAATGTTGTTGGCAATGTGGTTACCATTACACCTGCCAAAGCCTTTAATTCAGACAAACTCATCGTAGTAGAAGTTGAAGCATGTTTCAAAAGCATTTACAATGTACTCAATACTCCAATTGTTTATGGTGACTATTATTTCAGAACCGCAGTTGGTCCAAAAGTTAAAACTTTATTCCCTGCAAATGCATCTGTAAATGTTTTAAAAGGTACTGACATCAAATTGACACTAGACAAAAACATCAGTTTAGATAGCATCAAGGACATTCGCGTATATGAAAATGGCTCTTTGAAACACACCATTAGCACAACTGATCCTAATGTTACAATTGATTCTAACTCATTGACTTTGGTATTGGGCACCGACTTTATGTATGATTCTCGAATCGGCATTTCTATACCGGGTTATAGTTTGAAAGATGCATCAGGTTATTTTTTCAATGGAATAGATACAGGTTCATGGCACTTCAATACTGAAAAAATCATTTCAGTCAGAAACATTGGTAAAGACGGCTTCTTAAAAGTATACCCTTCACCCAATAATGGTGACATGACAATAGAGTGCACTGAAAACATTACAGAAGTAAAACTAATTGACCACCTTGGCCGAAACATCAACATTGATGTAACAACTTCACAAGATGGCAAAATCAAAATTAAAACTGAGAATGCTGCATCAGGTATATACAATGTATTGATCAACGGTTTATATAGCGTTGAAGTCATTATATATTGATCTGAGATATAACAAACAACAATAAAAAAGCCCCTTAATTTGGGGCTTTTTTATTGAATGAACTTTTCAATTTTCATTGCCATATTTGTCAATGAACCATTTTATACTCTCTGTATGCTCAGTGTGTTCTTTGAATTTTATGTCTTCAATTGGCGCCTTTGCTTGTATAGCCATAGGAATATGCCCTGACCATGTAAGGTTACTTTTGTCTTCATCTCCTTCCGGAGCACCGGCACGAACTTTAGCAGAAGCGCTTTCAATTTTCATTTTCACTACCATGGTGGCTTTTAGCTGTGGATCTGTACCTAAAGGCACTTCGTCCCAACGGCCTTTAATGATGTGATTGGTGATGATCTTCAATCCCTGTCTTCTCTCCTCTTCATCAGTGATCAATTCAGCTTTGCCATGTAACACCACTGAGCGATAATTTGCTGAAGTATCAAACAGAGTACGCGCTAAGACCAATCCATCCAAATGTGTAACGCAAATGCAAGTAGAAGCTGCTTTAATGATCGCATTTAACATAAAATTCTTACTTGATCCATGCAGGTAGATCACATCTTCTTTTCGACCAAAGGCAATGGGGATCATCATGGGCATATTCTGATGCACAAAGGCCACATGACACATGAATCCAGCATCAAGGATATCGTATACAGTTTGTTCATCATAAACAGCTCTATTGGCTCCTCTGGTAACTTTATTAAATTCCATACTGTATGCAATATACTTCAAGTTCACTCGAAAAAAAACAAGCCACACCATAAAAAAGCCGCCCCGACATTTAAGTCAGGACGGCCGATCAGTGTATATATTCAAGTTTATTATCTTCTCACCAAAATGGTTGCAGTGGTGCTGGCAACCTTGTCATACACTTTCAGGAAATAGGTTCCTTCAGCAAATGAACTGACATCAAGTAAATGATAATTACCCTGAAATGATACAGTTTCTATGATTTGTCCGGTAGCGCTGTATA
>DASWYG010000178.1:0-15833 GCA_036405075.1 Bacteroidia bacterium
ATTGACTTTCAATGTCATCATTAAGGTCAATTTATCATAGACTAAATTATAAAATCAAAACCCTGCAGTAAAGCAGGGTTTTGATTTTATGTGTGTTTGTTACATTTTGTATTCGGAGGAGAGGGGAAGGTTTTATATCGGTCACACATGTGATGAAATGTCAGAGAGACTTCGCAAACACAATTCAAATCACAAAGGATTTACGGGAAGAGTAGAAGATTGGCAATTGGTGTATCAAGAGCAATTCAGTTCGAAAGAAGAAGCATTGCATAGGGAGTTGGAAATAAAGAAATGGAAGAGTCGCAAGAGAATACTGGCATTGATTGAGAATTATAAACTTGATCAAGAGTTGTAAATGTTAGCTTATCTCAGCCGGTTCAGAGCATCCCGCATTCTAATGCGGGAGGGTCACTGGTTCTCCCGATGTTTCGGGACAGTAGCTCCCACTTTAAAATAAAAGGATTTTAGTCGATTATGATTGAAGCCCTTTTGTATTTGCATACAGTTTAAGGCTTTAACTAACGAATTTGTGCTTTATAATTGAGTCACAAATAGCTATGTTGTTAATAGATTTATAATCGACCTCTGGGTTATTGTCTAAAGGATTTATTGTAATTGTACATTCCAAATCGCATTTTTCTTCATCGTTAAAGGATAAATATATAGTATATCCTTCGTCAGGAATAGGAATAATATCAGGATTGAAATCTGGTATAATTACATCTGTTTTAATGATTTTAATTTCACTTGGTAATTGAATACTATCTAAATTGATACGCATTAACCACATGAAAATAAAGTTGTTTCCCGTACTTGGGTCAATAAAATAGATGGGTTTACTTACTCTTCCATTGTGGCATTTTACGATTGTTGAGCTATTTTCTGTCATTTTGAATATGTTTTTTCAAATCTCTGTAATAATTCAATAGCTTGTTAGTTTTAAAGCGAATTTTTCATTCAACAAAAACATCAATAATTGATTTCACAGTCTCGATCGAAGCAAAATCAATTGGATCGTTAACCAGTAATTTGACCTTATCTGTCTTATCGGACCAATTGGAGTTATTAGGGTCCAATAAACATGTTTTAAATCCTTAAGATGTTTAACTGATTTTAGCTTTATAACCTCCGTTAATTGTTGCAAATCTTATCCAGAACAAAATCAGCGCTTAACTAATTTTTTGATAAAATAAGTGTTTAAATTATTTGGAATTCAGTGTGCCGAATACAAGTATTTCAGAGTTTTTACAGTCTTAAAAGATCATATATTCTGAATCGTGATCCTTCTTTTTTCTTTCAATCCTTTGAAATGTGTGGGTGTTAGACCTGTGGCTTTCTTGAACTGTGATGATAGGTGCCCGACGCTGCTGTAATGCAGTTTGTATGCAATTTCAGATAATGTGTCCTCACCAAATATGATCAGTTCTTTGATTCGTTCAATTTTTAAAGCAATGATGAATTGTTCGATGGTGGTGGCTTCAACTTCTGAAAAGAAATTGGCCAGGTAAGTGTAATTGTGATTGAGTTTACTGCTGATCAAAACGGAGAACTTGATGTTGGGTTTTTCGTCTGATTTGTAAACATAGCCATAGATCACTTTTTTGATTTTCTCAATTAATACGCCTTTTTTACTTTCCAACAATTCTAAACCCACTTTTTTGATTTTGTTGTTCAATGCCTTCTTATCCTCGTCAGAAACATCTTCTTTGGTTTCTATTTCCCCTAATTCAACTTTTACAAGGGAAATGTTGAGTTCCTCCAAAGCTTCTTTTACCACCAATTTACAGCTTTCACATGCCATGTTTTGAACATAGATTTTCATTGATTGTTGATTGGGTTAAAGGCAAAAGGGTTTCTACATCCTATGATTTGATTAGGATTCTTAAGTTGTTTCATGGTGTTGGGGGATTGTAATGACTGGAAATATTAGAATGAACATTCAGATCAGCGCCTCGGTTTTTAAGGGCGTAAAGCTGAGCAGATGTTTTACAAATATACAGATTTTCAGGCAGATACTTGTTTTTTTGTTTGAATTAGAGGGTTTGATTAAAAGAATTGTCATTTGAAGTCTGAAAAGGCTGAGGGGATTTTTGATGGACGATCAAAATATTTAGAACGATGATTGCAAATGTTGAAATTAGTTCCTTGTATCCACTTTAATCTGAAATCAGACCCGGTTTCACTATGTTGATGAAATTGGTGTCTAAAAGCTAGTTTATTGATGTTTTAAAGTGTTTGTTATAAAAGTTCATTATTGGTTTGTGGCTTTAATTTCTCAACTGTATTCAAGATATTTCGCCGGTTAATAATGACCGTGTTTCTACAATGTCGTCGAATTTAAGCATGATTTTATCTCCATTTATTTCAAAGTAATAGGGTGGAGAAACACTTGTTTCCCAAAGTTGTACACCTTCTAAATTGAAAACTCCAAAATCAATTTCTTCTTGTTGTAAAATATAGTCTTTGTGTTTTGACCAACCCCAAAAACCCAAACCACTGTTCTTTTCGAAAATTATTTTGTTGTCGGTAAGTCGTATGGTTTTGATGATGGTTCCGGCTCCAATAAATACGGTTTGACTGTCTTTTTCGAAATGTATGCCCGGTATAAATCCACCGTAACCTATTGGGTCTGTTTTAAAAGCAATGATTCTAGTCTCAGTCTTTAAAGTATCTGTTGAGATGATAACGTATACTTCAGTTCCTTCGTTTTTCAAATCTTTGTCATCTATGAAGACAGCTTGTTGTTTGTAATGTTCTAGTATGGTGGGCGTTTGACCAACGTATACTGTTATGTTGTAATTGTCAACTGAGAATTCTATCATTTTAAAGTACCTTTAATTTATTTTTTTGAGGATATGGCAATAGCAATGGAGAACTCGTTCTCATTCACCTAATCAGCCTCTCGCTGAGAATCAGTACCCGCTCTCATTCTCACTCTCATTTTATCTCCCTAAGTTCGAGTGCCTTGGTTTTAGCTGCAGCTAATATAATCATGGCTATTTAATATTTACAAACTTATTTGTTAATGGATTAAATTTTATCTTTCTCTAAATTGGATTTTTCTTTGGTTTAAATAGTATTGCATTAATTCTATTAATTTGATTATAATTGTATAAACTCTTTTGAAACATGACGGTATCTCGTTTGGGTTTTCTAATGTTGTTAGGTGCATCAGTTGCATTTATTATGCCTGAGCCCATATACAATTGGACACTCAAGACAAACACAGATACCGATAAAACCATACAAAGTATGGGTGATAAACAAGATGCCTATCAATTGCTGATTAAGTTCAACGATAACAAATTCAATGAAAAAGAAATAGTAAATGGAGGCATGACAAAAATATTCATAGATGTGATGGCTGTTGAACAAGTATTAAGGGGAGGTGTTACTCAATTGCAAGGAAAATACAACTGCAAATTGAGAACTGAGTCTCATTTTCTGACAGGCTCATTCAATATTACTAAAACCAAGACAATCAATATGGATGTCTCAGATGAATATTTAATTGAAAAATCACGAAAAGAAATTAAAGAATACCTTCAAAAAGAAATTCAAAAACAATGATCATTAATGCTTTATTAGGATTGCTCCAAACTATACTTTTGTACCTGATCATCTATCGATTGGGAGGAATTGTTAAAAATTCTGAGCATTTGAGGAATTACCTCGGGTTAAGTACTTCAAACGAAGACAGCCATAGTTACTTTAAAACTACTTTACTGATGAAACAAGCTGGTAATGTCATCATGATCTATGCGATCTATTCATCTTTAATGTCTATTTATAACACCATTATGATCTTGAATAATTTAAACTAATATTGCTTACATTCGGCATTAGGGGTTAGAAATATTCATCTATCATGATTTTATTTCTCACTCTCATTCTTCCACTTTGGTTTTAATTTTAATCACCAACCGGCCATTGCTATTATGCCAGCCTTTTCCTCCTCTTTTGCCAAAATCAGCATACCTGTAGAAATTATCATCGTTTTCGTTTCTGGCGATATAAATTGCATATTCCCAAGAATTAGAGTATACAATTGCATTCTCGTAGTCTTCATTGGATTTGAGTGAAAGTGCAAAACCGACAAAGAGTTTTTGAGGGTTAAAACGACAGTTCTTCAACTCCCCATCACTTCCCAACCAATCCACCCAAAAACTTTAATGCCTGTTCCACCTTTTCGTTCCAAAACATGCCGTAACTCAATTTGAAACAATTGTTGTACTGGTTTTGTAAGGTGTACATTCGGCCCGGTGTGATGCTCACTTTCTTTACGATTGCTTGGTTGTATAACTCTATGGCATCTCTGTTTTTGCCCAATTCTACCCACAAATTCATGCTGCCTTCCGGACGTGTTACCTTTGTGTCATCAGGGAAATACTCACCGATGCACCTTAAAAATTGAAGTGAGTTGCGATGAAGTATCTGTCTCACTTTTCTCAGATGGTCCTCATATCTTCCTACCTCCAGGAAGTTGCCTATTGCTTCATGTGTAATGGTGCTGCTGTACATGGAATGAAACAACTTGGTTCGTTCAACCTGATCCTTGAATTTACCGGGTGCCACCCACCCAACCCTGTATCCGGAAACCAAGGTCTTTGAAAATGATCCACACCAGAGAACGATGCCACTTTCGTCAAAGCTTTTGCAAGATGTTGGACGGTGTTTGCCAAAGTACAGATCGGCATAGAGGTCATCTTCAATCAATGGAACATTGTGTTTTTCCATGAGTCTGACCACCTCTTTTTTGTTTTCATCGGGCATGCAACTGCCCATGGGATTGCTGAAATTGGTGATCAGTATACAGACCTTGACTTTCTTTTTTTCCAATACCTTTTTCAGAGCTTCTACTTCAATACCTGTAACTGGATGTGTAGGCAGTTCTATCACATGCAGACCCAAACTTTGTGCAAGTCGCAATATGCCGAAGTACACCGGACTTTCAACCACTATGGTGTCACCTCGTTTTGTGAGTGTCAACAAACTGAATGAAATGGCATCGATGCTGCCCCCGGTTGTTACAATGTCATCGGCCTGTAATTGTCCGCCCCAGGTGATGGAACGTTTGGCAATTTGTGTCTTCAATTTAATGCTGCCAATTTTACTGTACCCGACACCACTATTGGTCAGGGATCTGGTTGCCGCTACAATGGATTTGTTGAGCTTTGCAATTGGCACCAGCTCAGGGGCTAAACTTGCACTGGACAGGTATATCTCGGCCTTTTCAAAATTCTTGATCACGGCAGTCATGATGTCTACCACCTTATCGCTTTTTTTTGCCACAATGGGCTGACTAACTGCCGGCAGACCTTGAGTGCTTTTGTGAATGTAGGATACATAGTAACCGGATTGAGGTCTGGATTCGATTAAACCTCTGCTTTCCAATTCAAAATAGGCTTGCTGACTGGTGCTAAGACTCAAACCCTTTTCCCTTGCAATGGCTCTTAGAGAAGGCAATTTATCGCCGGTTTTCAATACATTGTTTTTGATTTGATACTCAATGTTGTTGGCCAATTGTATGTAGAGCAGTTCTGCACTTTTCATCGTCTTCGGATAATTGTAATGGTCAAAAATACAAAAACTGTATCTGTATTGTTATGGTTTATTTCTACAGTTTTGTGAACACATTTAAAATCGCAATGGGTATAGTGGTAAGAAAAGAAAATTCGGAAAAATACATTTGGGGCAACAATTGCTCCAGTTGGATCTTGCAGGATGATGAGCATTTGTCCATCAAGCAAGAGTTGATGCCTCCGGGAACACATGAACAAAAGCATTTTCATGAAAAAGCTGATCAGTTTTTTTATGTGTTGAAAGGTCGTGCAACATTTTATCTGAATGAGGAAGTGTTTATCCTGCATCCAAATGAAGGGCTTTCAGTTTTAAAGAACACCAAACATTACATCAGCAATGATGGCCACGATGATTTAGAATTTCTGGTGATATCGCAGCCAAATACCACTAACGACAGGGTGAATGTTTGATATAGGCAGATCAAAAAAAATAACAGTAACATTGTTCATCAAAAAAATCCAATGAAAGTTATATGCACCAGAACGCTCAGCAGCAGTCAGTTTGAGCAAATCAATGCCATGTGGAATCATGAGTATCCACTGAAATTGAAAGACAGATTTCCACTTTTGCTGGAAGGTGTTGATCGTTATGAGCATTACCTGATCGAAGATGCGGATCAAAATGTACTTGCCTGGGCTGTGGATTTTGAAAAGGATGAACAAATCAGATTTTCAATCATTGTATCTGAAGCACATAAGGGTAGGGGATTGGGGCGAATGTTGCTGGATAGATTGAAAGAGAACAACAAAGAATTTTATGGTTGGGTAATCGACCATAACCATGATGTGAAAGCCAATGGTGAACAGTATTTGAGTCCCATGTCGTTTTACCTCAAACACGGTTTTGAAATTTTAACCGATAAGAGGATAGACAGTGAAATGATCAAAGCAGTATTGATCAAATGGAGCGCTCAATGAAATGAATTTGCTGTATCGTAACTCCTAGGGAATATTATTTAAATTTAATAGATGCAAACACTTAACTATCGAAAGGCAACTGAATCTGATTTGACTCAATTGCAATCATTGGGTTTATTGGCTTATGGTCAATATCGACCGATTATCACCGAAGAGAATTGGGACAAGTGGGAAGCTAACTTCAATAACGATCACACTTTTTTGGATCTTTTGAAGATAGCCACATGCTTTGTTTGTGAGGCAGACAATGAATTGGTTGGCATGGCTTTCTTTGTGCCAAATGGTCATCCGTTTTTGTATTTTCCTGCTGAATGGTCCTACATCCGATACATTGGCGTGCATCCTGCATTTGCGGGCAATGGTATAGGTAAACAACTGACACAATTGTGTATAGATGCAGCAGTTGCAAATGGCGAAAGAACGCTTGCTTTACACACTTCCGAATTTCAAAATGCGGCGAGACACATTTATGAGCAATTGGGATTTATCAAGCAGAAAGAACTTGAGCCTGTATTTGGAAAAACATTTTACATCTATACAATGGAATTTTAATTCGATTATCAAGCAATGAGCAAAGCCATCATTTTGGATTTGGACGATACCATTTTTAGAACCAAGTCCATGGATTCAAAAATATTTCAGCCATTCTTTGAGTTTTTCACACATCAACTTAAGTCGATTTTCGAAGAGCAGGTCATAGAAAACATCAACGAAGATTTGTGGCGTTTTCCATGGGACCATGTGATTGCCAAGTACAGTATTCCCTATGAAATTGTTGTAAGTTCAATAGATGTGATGAATCAGTTATCATTTGATTTGAACATTGTACCGTATTCTGATTACGACTTTATAGAAACTTTGCCATATCCCAAATATTTGGTCACCACCGGACTGAGTGCTTTACAAAAGGCCAAAATTGAAGCCTTAAAAATTGGTCATGGATTCGATAAAATCGTCATCAATGATACCTTTTTGGAAGCAAAGAGTAAGCTGGATATTTTCACTGAATTGAGAATGGAATTTGGTTTAAATCCTGAGCATACATACATCATTGGAGATAATCCCAATTCAGAAATAAAAGCCGGTAATGAGTTGAACATGGTGACGATTCAAATACTGAGAGAAGGTGTAACCAAAGGACACAATGCCCAACATTATATTCATTCATTTTATGAATTGGAGCAAATAATGAAGTAAAGGTTTCATTGTTGTTTAATCGGAATTCAAGTAAGTCTATTGTTTACTTAAATTTTGAAACACCATTTTATACACTTAAGGGCACAGCATCAAAGTTCCTCTGTATTCATAGGTCTGTCCTAATTGATCAGTAGATTCCATTTGCCAGACATAGTTGCCTGCTATACAAAGTCTATTTTGATAGCTGCCATCCCAATATGTTTGAGCTTGATTGCCCTCGTATACCATTTCACCCCAAGCGTTGAAGATCCTGATGGTCCAGGTTTGCATACCCATGCTCACTATTCTCAATCGATCATTGATGCCATCATTGTTTGGACTAAAAGCATTGGGTACAAATACCATAGGTCTACGCTCTTCAAATATACTTTGAGTTTGTTCATTGCTGCATCCATATTCGTTGTAGGAGGTCAAAGTGACATTGTGTGCTTGATTGTTGCTCAATGTTACTATTTTATTAAAATTGCTGCTGTCGTGTTCTTCATTGATCTGCCACTCATAACTTGTGTACCCTTTGCTTTTGTTGTTGAACAAATAAGTAGCTGATGCATAATTGGTATCAGGCTGAACAATGTTGTACTCAAAAGCAGCTAAAGGTACCGGCATGATCCTCAATTTGAATGTGTCTGCCTCACCTATACAGGCTTCTAATTGAGGTCTAACAACAATGTTTTGCTCAAATAACTTATTGATCTTTGGGATGGGTATCCATTTCAAAATGTTCAAATCTGTCTCTATGAATCTACCGCCAAATTGAGGTAAACCATAAGCATATTTGGTCTCTTTGGGCATCGAATTCAATTCAAGTTCAGGTAAAATGTTGCCGGAACAAATGCTGATGTCTTTGATCTTTTCCATGACAGGAATTGGATGGATGATGACCTTCAATTCATAAGGTAAACTGCCACAAGACGCTTCGAATACGTATGCATTTATCCTGAAAGTGTCACTTTGGTTTTTCTTGCTTTTGCACACAAACGATGGTATGGCTGATTTGCCACTGTCTCCCAAGCCCATTAATCCATCTAAATTGTACCATTTGCCTACCAATTGTCGCCAGGCTGGTACACCTCGTAAATAAACAGCTTTAAAGGTGTCACCATCGCAATAGCTTCTGTGGGTGAAATAATTGGTGTCGACCTCTGGGGAGGGCAAAACTGTGATATTAAACATAAAGGGCTTACCGACATAACCTTCTTTTACAGGGTAAACCGTGATGGTGGTATAAATGTAATTGTTGCTGTATGGCAAATGAAAAGCTTTGATACTGCCACGACCATATTCTGGTAAGCCAAAAAATGGGTTACTGCTTCTCCAGATGAATCCACTGATCTTGCTGTAAGAAGTAAATTGTATGCCTGGAAAATCAGCATTAGAACAGTATTCTTTATCGGGCATTTCGGGGCCTGAATAACTGAAGTTTTTTGAAAACATCACCCTTATGGTGTCTATGTAATACATGCAGGCATTGGAGTCAGAAGCTTTTACCCAATAGATGCCTCCGGTATCTTTCACTTTAATGGTCATATTGGTTGATCCGGTAGACCAGAGGTATTTGCCGCCTTTGATGGCAGCACTGAGAGTTATTTCCGAAGGTCCTGTTGCATCTACAATGATGTCTTGCCCCAGGTTGTAGTAATTGATGGTGTTTTCAATGAAAGTTGGTAAACCCAGGTTGAGTGTGACTTTCCAATCGAAGGCAATGAAGTTTTTATTGAAACTGCAATTGGCTCCTTTGAGTTCAGGATAATGTATGCGGTGCAGGTAATGGCTTCTGTAACCATCGGCAAGGTAGAGCATGTTATCTGGACCTAGTTGAATGGCTCCTGCAAATCGATCCAATTCAGCAATCAATGTTTTGGTTTTGAATGTGTTTTCAGGTACACTTAGGTCGTATTGAAATATTTCGCCACTTTCAAGCGTAGACACATATATGAATTTTTCCTGAGCAGAGAATGCTACTCCATAATAAGTTTGTTCATTTTCTCTCAGACTTCGGTGGTATTGGGTCTCATCATAAGTCAGTAAACTCAGTTTACCACTTATCTTGTCAAATTGAAACAGTTCTATACGCTCGGCAAGTGTATTGGCATTTACCATGTACCTGCCGGTTGGAGAGAATTTCATGTAACCGATCTCCGGGAATTTGTTTCTGGATGTTTTACAGATACTCACTACCGGATTTAAATCTATACCGCTATTGGTGATAGAGTAGGCCAGGAAAGAATCAGAATGAGATTTGTGAATTACTACCCAATGTCCATCTCCACCGCAGCGCGTGGTCACAGCTATCTTTTCATCTGTAAGGCGTATCAGGACTTTGTTTTTAAGTACAACATCTCCTTTGCCGTGATTGGCGGCCATGTCGATGATGTTGTAGGAGAGGCCCATGTTATTGCGGCTGATGTTTTGATCAACACAAAATAGAAAGTACTTACTGGGTTGACCGGGATAGGGAACAGCTACCGCAGAAGAAGTTGATGATTTATGGCCTAAAAGACCTTGTCCATTTGGCATTGGGGTATAGGTTCTGTCGTGAACTTCAAGACCGTCGGAGTAAAAAAGCAGATTACCGCCGGCATCAGAAACAACAGTACTGCCTTCTTCAGTTTTCATTTTGGGCATATCGTAAATGCCAATGGGTTTGCCGGTTTTGAAAGAAAGGTGTACGCCTTCACCAAAGATCCATTCTGTGTTCTCCCCTTGGGAATAAAGAGTGGCAGCGCTAAGAAACAAGGATATGGACAAACACAATTTCATAGGCCGATTTTATATTAAGACAGACACTGTTTGAAAAATGTTGCTTGAGGGTAACGTAATTTGTTTTTTGAAATTAAAAGTTGGATAAAGTAACAGAGATTGAAATAGAAATGAATTGGATTTTTGGAAAAGCTAGCATTTGTATGTTGTTCTTGAATATACTGTCTTCAATAAAGTATGAATGACTATAAAAGACCAAAACCTTTTAAAATTCATGATTTATTTTATCCTATTGATATTCAGTATGTGATCAATTAACTTGTGATAAAAAATAAATATTTATTGATAATCGATAAATATTTTCCTTTATTTGTATAATTATAATTCTAATCGTTATGGCTAAAAATAGTAAACTGGTTTTTATAGGACTGCATGTCATTGCTTGGCTCATCTTTGTTGGATTGAGCATTGAAGCATGTGCATTGTTGGTGAATTTTGTGTTCAGTATAGTAAAACCGGAATGGGTTCAAAACCTCTATCAGAAATTGGATCTGAGCCAAATGTTTAACAAAAGTAAGATGGTGTTTTTTGGGGTCTATGCCTTAATTTTGTGCATTTCTTTTCTGAAAGCAATCCTTTTTTATGTGCTCATTCAACTTTTAATGAAACTCGATCTATCACAACCATTCAATATGAGTGTTGCAAAGAAATTTACAACTATCTGTTATTTTACTCTCAGTATAGGATTGTTAGGTGTAGTGGCTGCTGAAATTTCAAAATCCCTAACATACCAGGGGTTTGAAATGTACAAATTGACTCACTTTTGGGATGACAGTCATGCTTTTATTTTGATGACCGCCGTGGTTTATATACTTGCGGTAATTTTTAAAAGAGGTGTTGAAATTCAAAGTGAAAACGAATTAACAGTTTAAGAGATGCCAATAATTGTAAATTTAGATGTCATGATGGCTAAACGCAAAATGACCTTGAATGAACTTTCTGAAAAAGTAGGTATCTCACTTTCCAATCTTTCTATTTTAAAAACAGGAAAAGCAAAAGCCATCAGATTTTCTACACTTGAAACAATTTGTAAAGTTCTGGAATGCCAGCCGGGGGATATTCTCGAACACCGTTAGTCTTATGTTAATGAATTCAATTCAGTAAGATTGAGGATAGACATAAGCTGGTGTTTTTGTTATCAGTAATTACTGAAATTTATAAGCTCTTAGCCCCATAGGCTCATTCCCAATATTGCAAAGAATGCAACAGTGCCGGCCGTCAAAACAGCTATGTTCCAATTATGGCCAATAGAGTTGTCTATTTTATTGAATTTCAATTGGTAAGTTTGAATGGCATTGGATAAGATGAATGTTGCTAACAAACCTTCATACCTATAAGGGATGGAAAAAGAAATGATGATGCCCAATGTTAGGACAATTGCTTTAAGTCGGTTGAGAAGTAAATTACTCATGTTCAGTTTTGTTTGAATCGAATCAAATTTAAGTGTTTTTTTGGTTTATAAAAAAGTAGAGGGTTTGATATTTAAAAAAAACACCCCGTGCAAATTTACACGGGGTTCTTACAACTATTTCTATGACTTAAACAATTTTTTTTGAAACTAGCTTTATCGTGCGCTCATCATTTTACCTTGTGAAAATGTGCCATTGACATTGGTCACTGTTATCAGATAAATGTAATTGTTGATCGCAAGCCCCAATTCACTGAAATCCAAATTCAATTCATGATCACCGGCATTGAGTTGATCATAATTCAATACTTTAACTTGTCGTCCATTCAGATCAATGAGTTCGAGTTTGATGTCTGAAGTTTCTATCAATGACAAAGGAATACAGGTGTAACCATTGTGTGGATTGGGGAAATTTTGTCCCATTTTGAATTGAGCACCGGTTTCCGGTTCCAGTTGTTGAAGTCCTACTGTTCCTGTGCCATTGATGGCCACCTCTAAATAAGAATCATAGCCTCCTGTACCTGAATTTGCAATTAGTGTTGCCATTTGGTAATCATAACCATCTTTCAATACAGTATCTGTAGCCGGGGTTAAAGGGTCTTTTCCGTGCGCTGAGTAAAGTGAAGTGGCTTGAATGGTGTCTCGGGTCTCTATTGGAAATGAAAGTTGTGAAGTGGCTTGTAAAACCGAATTGAGGTATATTCTAAAATGTATGTGAGTGACCCTGCTTGAATACCATCCCGGAAAATTGCTTGTAAAATTCACTTCTCCATTCGCGTCGGTCATTTGAACACCTCTCAACCAAGTTGCACCAGTATAATCCTTGGTGCCCAAATAACCAGGCTGATTGGCATATCCCGAATAGTAGCCGTGGTTGTTGCAATGCCAAATGTAAACCAATGCATTTTTAATGGGGAGGCAATTCTCGAGACCAATGATCTTTAGTTTCAAGTTCAATAGCACCCCTTCTTGAGTTTCTCTGATATCACTTCTCAAGTCACCTGTATTGTAATAAGTCATAAGAGGGTAGGGGCCTTCGGTTTCAGAAGGAATCAATACACAGGTGCCGCGTTTGCGATCGTCTTGTGGCTGCCCCATCACCTTGTCGCTTATCAAAAGGTTAGACATCCCCAGTATGCCCAAGCCTTTTAAAAAATCTTTTCTTTCCATGATCCAATTGATTAACTATTCAATCTTACGGTGAAACAGAATCAAATATTTCATTACAGACGATTAATGCGGTTAATTGTTAAGGCATTGAGGTGAAGGTTTAAATTCAAATTGATTTTAAAAGTTTGCGGTGTAAATGATCCGAATTCAAAACAAATGGCTGGTAATGTTAAATGGAATTAGGACAAAAAAGTTAAATTTGAAAAAAATCACAATATGAAATGGATAGGTCGCAGAGAAAGCGATAATGTAGAAGACAAGCGCAGTTCAGCTACTGGTAAAACCATAGTGGGAGGCGGTATCGTTGGTATCATCATCATTGTCATCAACCTGCTTTCAGGTAATGGAGATAGTGCTGAAATTTTGAATCAGGCACTGCAACAGCAAATGGGACAGCAATCACAAAATGTTGGACCGGATTCTCCTGAGAACGACAGTTTGGCAAAATTTGTTTCGGTGGTATTGGCCGATAATGAAGATGTTTGGAACACCTTGTTCAGCCAGTCACAGCAACAATATGAAGAACCCAAATTGGTCTTGTTCAGAGATGCTGTGGAATCTGGCTGCGGTCAGGCCGGTAGTTCAGTCGGACCATTTTATTGTCCGGCTGATAAGAAGGTATACATTGACTTAAGTTTCTTTCAAGACATGAAAAACAAGTTGGGTGCACCAGGTGATTTCGCTTGTGCTTATGTGATAGCTCATGAGGTGGGTCACCATGTTCAAAACCTATTGGGGACTTCGGATAAGGTGCATCGTTTGCAGCAGGAGTTGAGTGAAAAGAGGGCCAATCAGTATTCAGTTGCTTTGGAGTTACAAGCTGATTTTTATGCTGGAATTTGGGCGCATTACAATCAGAAAATGAAAAATGTAATGGAGGCAGGGGATATGGAAGAAGCGCTGGAAGCAGCCAATGCTGTGGGTGACGATCGTTTGCAAATGCGTTCGAGCGGACAAGTGGTACCTGATGCTTTTACTCACGGTACATCTAAACAAAGGATGTATTGGTTCAAACTGGGTTTCAGCACCGGCGATATCAATAAGGGCAATACTTTTAAAGAGATGGGATTGTCGCTGTGAGATAGAAGATAGAAGTTAAAAGATTAAAGTTAAAAGATTAAAGGTGAAAGATAAATGACTTTTCACTTTCCTCTTTGATCTTTAGTCTTTCCTCTTTAATCTTTCCTCTTTCCAATGTCCTCATCTCCTTCACTTGCAGGCGCTGCCGTTGTAGAAGAATCTGGCATCAATAAGACCAGATGCCAATGATTGTTTGAAATATTGACAGTGATTGCTTTCTACTGATTTGGATAATTTAGCATTTATGCCCCTTAATATGTATTCAATGTATTGTTTATTGGGATAGGAAACTTCACCGAAGGAAGACAGAATGATGTCGAAACTGATGTTCTTTTGTACAATCCAGTACATACAAGTATAAAGATGTGCCAGCGGGTCGGTGGATGCTCTAACCATTAATTTATTAAATACTTTTTGGTTCATCCAACCGGTTTTACTGATTAATTGACCTGATAATGTGATGTTTCTTAATAGTTTAATCATGGCTAAAGTATCTTGAGGTGATTGGTTCAAGATGTTTTCCAAACACATTGTCGAATAATCATAAGCAGCAAACAGGAAAAGTGAATCGGCCATTTCGTGATTGAAAGGGATGTCATTGCCTCTTTCCATAGCTTTGTTTTTGTACCACAATGCAGCCTCTTCAAATTTCCCTATCAATCTTAGGAAATTGCCTTTGATGTAAAACAGGTCTCTGTAATCCGGATGCTCTGCAATGTATTGATCCAAGAACTTAAGCGCTTCATCATCTTGATTTAGATTAAAATAGTTTTCGTTCAAGACTTTCACAAAATACATGTTCTCAGGAAAGAATTTCAAAGCAGTTTTACATGTTGCGATTACTGAATCTGGTTGCTGATTTAAATAATACAGGTAGGTTAAATTTTGATAAGTATTTGCTAAAGGTGTTTGCATTGAATTTGCTTTTCTAAGATTTGATTCTGCTTGCATAAATGCAGATTTGGTTTTTTCAACCTCAAATCGTTTTACACAGATAAAGCCTAAATTGTGATAAAACTCTTTAAAATTGGGAAACGATTTCATACCGTTTCTTAAAAGTGTTTCTGCTTTCAAAAAGTTTCCTGTTTCTGTATAACTCAATGCCAAATTGTTGATACAACTTGGCGTGTTGTTGTCTAATTTCAAGGCTTTTTCGAGATGATAGATGGATTTAGCGTAATTTCTTTTGGTAAAATAATATGTTCCTAATACAGCATGAGCAGTCCCTATTGCAGAATCTTGATTAAAAGCCAAATTTAAATCAGATAATGAGCCATTAATATCACCTAAATTGAGTTTGTCTAAAGACCTGTATGCCATTACCCCTGGTATGTTCAACAATTCAGATTCTTTAATATTACTAAGGTCATCCAAACTTTCTTTGTATTTCCCCAATTCCGCTAAAACAGCTCCACGCATCATCAAGGCCAATGTGTTTTTAGGTTGTATGTCCAATTGACTGTTGAAATCATAGTAAGCAGCGGTTGTTTGCTTCTTTAGATAATTCACCAATCCTCTCTTATACAAAACATCTTCGAAAGTGGAGTCCATTGTGGCCAATTTGTCGTAGTAGTAAAACGCCTGATCCAATTCTTGTCTTTGATAATGGATCATTCCCATATTGAATAGAGCAGGATGGAAGTTTTCATTTTTAGATAAACATTTTGAGAAATACACAAGGGCTTTGTCTGTGTCGCCCTTATTGTAGGCATTTAATC
>DASWYG010000179.1:0-6722 GCA_036405075.1 Bacteroidia bacterium
CGCAACTGCTTTGCAAGTCGTAAAGCCTGGCCAATTGTATCTAAAGCATCGCTCAAATTCTTCATGATAATTAATAGTTATCCTTCTTTCACAAATATATGAGAGAAACCCAAAATAAAAAAAGTTTAACAACCTATGTAAATTGATTGCCTAGGTTGTTTGCAACCAATATCCTATATCGCCCTCATTCCTATGATGACAGGCTCTGTATGTTTTCAACCTTCAAATCAACATCCTTGAAAAGAATCCTCTATTCCCTTACTTTCTAATTTTTAAGAATTTCTGGGTGGTGGTGCTGAATCCCGTGTCGTCCTCATTCCCATGAGGTCTGATATGGGATATTTTTCCGTCTCACTTTCAAAAGCCGGGCTTTTGGGTAATCCGTTAAAACAAAAAAGGATTGAAACGCAGTTTCAATCCTTTTTATTCATCTGTACCCAGGGCGGGACTTGAACCCGCACAGCCGTGAAGCCACAGGATTTTAAGTCCTGCGTGTCTACCGATTCCACCACCTGGGCATAACAAAAAAAGCCCTAATTTGGGCTTCTTTTCTTGAGCGAGAAACGAGGTTCGAACTCGCGACCTCAACCTTGGCAAGGTTGCGCTCTACCAACTGAGCTATTCTCGCATATCTTTTTAGAACTTTTCTTCCCGTTTGGGGGTGCAAATATAAAATAAAAAATAAATTTGCCGCAAGAAATTTCTAAAATATTTTAATGAAACATTTTTCATCCTACTGGGAACGCTCTGTTTTACTACGTCCTCTCGACTTCGCCATCATCGGCGCAGGCCTCGTCGGAAAGCAAATTGCCATCAAATTGAAAGCAAAATTCCCCCTTTCACGCATCGCCATCATCGATCGTTCCCCCATTTCTTACGGCGCCTCTACCCGAAATGCCGGTTTCTCCTGTTTCGGTTCTGTGACAGAAATTGTTGATGATCTCTCTCATACTGATGCCTCCCAAGTTGCTCAACTCGCTCAAAAACGATTCCAAGGCATTCAACAACTGGTTGAATCCTTCGGGGCAGATAACATAGGTTACAGAAATACCGGAAGCTTCGAAATCTTTAAAAATGAATCTGATTTCAATCAAGCCTTTGAACATTTAAATTCCGTTAATCAGCTTCTCGAAGAACAAGCCAATATCAAAAACGCTTTCTCCATACAATCTACTTCTAACATGAAAATGAATTGCCACCATCAATGCATTTTTAATCCCTATGAAGGCATGCTCAACTCTGGCATGCTCAATGAAACCATCAATGACATCGCCCATCGCTCGGGTGTTCTGCCTTTTTATGGACTTAACATTGTTGAGTTTGAAAAGGATGCAAATGGATACAGACTGTTATCTGAAGATGGTATGGAATTACAATGCAAGCAACTCATCATCGCCAATAATGCCTTCGCTTCCCAATTGATGCCCGAATTGGATGTTGTGCCGGCCCGTGGTCAAGTCATCATCACCGAACCCATCGCCAATTTACCTTTCGATGGCATCTTCCATTCAGATAAAGGCTACATCTATTTCAGAAACATAGACAATAGAGTGCTTATTGGAGGAGGTCGAAATGCGTTCAAAGAGCAGGAAACCACCTATGATTTTGAAGGCAGTGAAGCTCTTAAAACTTATTTGGAAAACTATTTAAAAGAAGTGGTGCTTCCCAATCATGATTTTAAAACCGATATGCATTGGAGCGGTATCATGGCCATGGGCAAACAAAAACTACCCATCGTAAAACGTTATGATGAAAACCTCGTGCTTTGTGTACGCATGAGTGGAATGGGCGTTGCGCTGGCGCCGGTACTCAGTTCAGATGTTTTGGCGTTTTTTGATTAAAAGTCAACCAATTTACTTTGGTAAACCAGGTTGTCTTTGTTGCTGATATCAAATTGGAACAATCCATTGTCGGCAGTGATGATCAATGTGTTGCCATTAACGATCACATCAAAAGCATGTATGTCAGGATATGAATGTCTCAAGCTGACATTGTTAGTGCTCTTATCATAATCATAGACAAACAAACCTTTGAAACCTTGACAGATGAACAATAAGTCGTCTTTTAGTCCCAATCCATAAGGCTCTTCCATGCCGAATGATCTCAGGAAATAGCTGTTGGAAGGACTTGAAACATCATAAAGATTCAATTCATTAACACTTACATTTCTGCAACTTGTGCCACCTCTGATGGTACTAAATGCGACATCATTGCTCACTATCACAGGATCACATCCGAATACATGTGAGATGGTTGAAATGTATTTTGGTGAATTTTCAGAACCTTCTGTGTTGTAAATCAAAATGCCATTAGAAGTTCCCATGTACAAATATTTTTTATAAGGAAACAAAGTCTCAACATTCTCAGAAGTCAATTTTAATTTAGGATTGGTGATCGGTTTTGCAGGGTTGCTGATTTCTACCGGAATCAATTCTGAATTGTTGACGATGTATAAGAAGTTACCCAAGTTAGCAAACTTAGACATACTGCCACCTTGACCAACAGCACTTGCTGCACTTGCATCGCTTGAACTTTTTTGGCTCATAAATACACCTCCATTATTGTTGCTGCTGCATTCTTTCTTTACTTTTTGTATGGAAACGTTTTGACCCACGATGAACTGATTGCCTCGGATTTTAGAAGTATTCACATTCACCTGACGGTCAACTATTTTAATGTCATTCAAATTGCTGAAATCGATTGATAATAGATCCGGTCCATTGTCTGCAATGATGTAATTGTTTTTGATGATGAAGTTTTCATTGCCTTTCAAACCAATGAATTTTAATTTTATAGGGTTAGCAGGATTGCTGTTGTCTAGGATGTGAATGCCCTTGAATTTTTCAGCAACCAATAAGTATTTGCCATAAGTGTAAATGTTACCGGGTTTGCCGATTTCATAATCTTCAGTGACAACGAAAGAATTTTTAATTTCATCAAGATTCATCAGAACATCTTCATGAACAGTTTCGTTGACATAATAAAAACACTTGTCGCCGCAAGAACTGAGGCCAAACAACAACGTAAAGAATACAACAAGATTGAAAGAAATAGTTTTCATTTTTATTGATTTTATATAACAAACTTAACTAAGTTTGCATAAATAACCATGAAAAATTTGCGTTTTGTTGTTTTATTATCGTTCGTATTTTGTTTGAATAATTTAGTTTCACAAAATGCAGATCTCTACCTGGTCAAACTAAAGTCAGGACTTGTCATCAAGTGTGAATTGATCAAAGTTGTACCCGACTCTTTTGTTCTCATCAAACAATACGGATTGGAATCAAAAATCAACATCTCTGATGTGGTCGATATCAACTATTCTGAAACCAGCGATGTGTTTGTTAAAAACATTGCCAACAAACAATCGTCTCGACCTGTATTAAAAAACATTCCGGATTCGGGTTGGCATTTCGCGTTTCAAATTGGATTGGCTCTGGGTACTAAATATGGATCAGAACCTGCCTCTAATTTTGTACTGCGTTCGAGTGTACTCAGATACAACAACAAAAGGGCAATGTATGGATTTAATTTAGGTATTGATCCTTATGCCTCTTACGAAATTGTTTGTGGCATCGCTGCATTGGAAGGTCGATACATGCTCAACAAGAACCGAAAAAGCTCAGGCTATTTGGTCGGCATTGGCGGTTATGGTTTCAACCTCAGTTCGGTCAGAAATGGAAAAGATGGAGGCATTCACCTTTCTGCCGGAGTCGGAGTCTCGAATCGACTCAAAAGCGGAAACATATTTTCATATCAGTTCGGATACAAATACCAGGAAGCACAAATGGAAAGTCAAAGTTGGCGATCATTTGGATTTATGGAACAGTATCGCATCAAAAGATTTGAAGTGAAATTCGAATGGCGCTTTTAAAACGGAATGTTTCGCTTTAATTACTTTTTCGCCCTCATTGGTCTGTTGTTTTTTACCCAAACAACCTATGCTCAGTCTGCGACCACCTATGAAGTCACACTTAAAAGTGGAACCGTGTTTTTGGCCGGCATTGAAAGTATCATCCCTGATTCCATTGTGTGTTTGCAGAGAAATGGTGAAGTAAAGTGTTTCCCTTACAAAGACATTTTATCCATTGAAAAAACCATTGCTTCAACAAATTCAAGCCAAGTCACTATTTTCAAACGCAAGCAATTCGATTATCTGTCATACAACGATTCGGTCTATTTTTTTTCTTATAGATTCAAATTAAGTGAAATTCAAAATGAACCTTACTTTGCCCCCGATTTTTGTTTTTCAATTGCATTAACCAAATTTTATACTAAAAATACCAGTCTCGGATTCAGTTTGGGTTTGAACCCTATCCCTGAAAAGTTCTTCATATTCATGCCCATTTCAGTAGAGTGTAGAGTGCATCCATTTGGTACTCAATCCAAATTAAAATACTTCAATGAATTCAGCTTAGGTTATGCTCCCAATATCGAATCAATTGAAGCTGTTAAAGATGGAGGATTTCAAGGAGCGTGCAGATTGGGATTTGCATTTAAAATCGGCAAACAAAGCTTTTGTGCTTTAAGCCTTGGACTTCGTTATCAAAGGGGCGACAATTCCGGTGAATCACGCATTCCGGGCTATCGATATGGAATCTACAATTTTTTAGGCCCTGAATTAAAAGTAGATTTCCGCAACTGAGCTTGTTTTTATAGTATCAAACAAATCCAGTCTTAGGCTGTTACTTATGGGACATTTGAAAAGATATTGGATACTTGAATTGGTTTTTCAAAAATTGATTCAAGATGGATAGAATGTCCAAGTATTGAAGTAATTTTGCAAGACATTATGAGTACCTCAGAAACAAGTAAAATCATAAAATCCCCTACAGGCAATCAATTGCATTGCAAAAACTGGGTCACCGAAGCGGCTTATCGCATGTTGATGAACAACCTCGACCCGGATGTAGCAGAAAAACCTGAAAACCTTGTGGTTTATGGTGGAACCGGTAAAGCTGCCAGAAATTGGGACGCTTACCATTTGATCGTTAAAGCATTGGAAGACCTCAATGAAGATGAAACATTGTTGGTTCAATCCGGTAAACCCGTTGGTATTTTACCAACTCATAAAGATGCACCCCGAGTCATCATTTCCAATTCACAATTAGTACCTCATTGGGCCAATCTCGATTATTTCAGAGAATTGGAAGCCAAAGGGCTCATCATGTATGGTCAAATGACTGCAGGTAGCTGGATTTACATCGGCTCTCAAGGTATTGTTCAAGGTACTTATGAAACATTTGCAGAATGCGCTCGTCAACATTTTGGCGGTACACTTAAAGGCACACTCAATGTTACGGCAGGTTTAGGCGGAATGGGTGGCGCTCAACCATTGGCCATTACCATGAACGAGGGTGTTTGTCTTGCCGCTGAAATGGAAGAATGGAGAATCAAGAAAAGACTTGAAACCAGATACCTCGATGTGATGACCAAAGACATCGATCAAGCCATAGACATGGCACTTAAGGCAAAAGCAGAAGGTTTGGCTGTTTCCATTGGTGTTCATTGCAATGCGGTGGATCTGTTGGAAAGACTTAAATCCAGAGGTATCATACCTGATACACTCACCGATCAAACCAGTGCCCATGATCCTTTGGTGGGTTACTTCCCTGAAGGATACGATGTGGAAAGTGCTGATAAACTCAGAAAACTTGATCCTAAAAGATATGTTGAAGAAAGCTACAACACCATGGTGCATCATGTCAAATTGATGATAGAGTTTCAAACCAAAGGTTCAGTGGTGTTCGATTATGGCAACAATCTCAGAGGCAGAGCGCTGGAAAAAGGATTGACCAATGCATTTGATTTCCCGGGTTTTGTACCTGCTTTCATTCGTCCGCAATTTTGCCAGGGCAGAGGTCCTTTCAGATGGGTAGCATTGAGTGGCAAACCTGAAGACATATATGCAACGGATAAAAAAATATTGGAATTGTTCCCTGAAGACGAAGGCTTGAGAAGATGGATAGAAATGGCTCAGGAGAAAATCGAATTCCAAGGTTTGCCGGCCCGTATTTGTTGGTTAGGTCAAGGTCAAAGAGAAAAAGCAGGATTGGCTTTCAATGAAATGGTTAAAAATGGTGAAGTCAGTGCACCAATCGTCATCGGACGCGATCATTTGGATACTGGTTCAGTAGCCAGCCCTAACCGCGAAACAGAAGCTATGAAAGACGGCAGTGATGCCATTGCAGATTGGCCAATATTAAATGCATTGATCAATACTGCCGGAGGAGCTTCATGGGTGAGTTTACACCACGGTGGCGGTGTTGGTATAGGATACAGCATTCACGCCGGAATGGTCATAGTTGCCGATGGTACAGATGATGCGGCAGTTAGATTGAAACGCGTGTTGCACAATGACCCTGCTATGGGCGTTATTCGTCACATGGATGCCGGATATGACATTGCCCAAGATACAGCCAGAGCCCATAGATTAGACATTAAAGAAAGACTCAAATCCTGAGGCATGCAGCTACAACAAGCGGTTTCTCTTAAGCCCTACAATACTTTTGGCTTGGATGTTAAAGCCGATTTCTTCTGTGAAGTCAACAGTTTGAAAGAACTGAAGGAAGCTTTAACTGAAACAGAACATCACAACACCTTGTTCATTGGAGGAGGAAGTAATCTCTTGCTGTGCAATGACTATCAAGGATTGGTGATCAAGAACAACATCAAGGGTATTCACATTGAATCCGAAAATGACAACCATGTCATTCTAAAGG
>DASWYG010000180.1:0-3909 GCA_036405075.1 Bacteroidia bacterium
TATTCTCAGTTAATGTATTGTTAATGGCTAAGAGATCGAAAAATATGCCTTTATACATTTTATCCATTAAAAATAACGGATGAGTAACTCTGTACCTATTTATTTCAAGTTTTACTAATGGTGATTTTCTTATTATCTTGAAGTCCAAATTATCATCAAAATTTGAGACATTAATGGACAAAGAATCTAAGTCTTTAGTTTTCTGTTCAAATTCAGGTTCATTTTGAATTAATTGATACTCAAAAAAACCTTTCTTTGGTTTGGATAATATATCCTTAATCATGCCAAAAATAACTCCAATATATTCATGAACTGTCGCTTTGCAATATTGTTTTAGTAGTTCTTTAAGGTGAGTGTTATACTTCAGATTATCGTTTAAAAAATTAAACAGAAATAAACTTTTAATTGTTTGGCAAATAAATTCTCGTTGTTTATTGAAATTCAATAAGTCTGCGGTTGAGAAATGCCCTGAAAAAAAAAGCACAGGCAAACGATAGCCGTCAGGGTAATAGGTGTTTATATGATCAGAACACAATTTTTGAGATTTTGTAAATTGTGAATTTAAAAGTAGTATTATTCTGAAAATTCTATACTCAATTTGTTTATTTGATAGAGAATTCTCCTTACTGCTCGAATTTTCTAATCCTATTTGTATTAATTTTAAATAGCTAATCGGAAAACCAAGATTCAAGTCAGTATAATTAATGCCATATATGTTACTTATTTTCTTTTTTATACCTTCGGACAATTTTCTGTTTTCTTCAGAAAAAATATGATCTAAAGTAATTTGATCTTTATCTAATAGTGTTTTACATAAAAATGCAGAACCAGCTTCAATGAGCAAATTGCTTGAAATGCCTTCTATTAGACTCTCAATACTATCGTTCTCTTCAGGAAATAAATAATCAAATTCTATTAAAACAGATATTCCTGGTAACATATTAAATGTAAAATTTAATACAAATCTAGTGTTTTAATTTTAATCACATTTGAAGCATTAGATTTAAAATATTTCTCCATTTTTTCATACTTTAGCGCCTACGAATGAAATTACTAGTTCATACACCAAAGCAGTCCTTAAATAAAGCCTATTTGAAGCAAAGACCATTGCGCAGCCAGATGGATTTGTTTAAGTCTGGACTGATTGGTTTAATAGATCGAATTGATGAGAAGGAATCAGAGGAGTTTCATAAAAATTTGGTCAGTGATTTTCTGAAAAAGGCCATTTATCAGGAGGAATATTTCATCAATACCAAAGGCCGTCAGGATTTGGTGGTTCACAACGGCAAAGACAACAAGACCCAAGTTGGGGTAATTCTTGAAGCAAAGCGACCAAGTAACAAAGCAGACTGGTTTACGCCTGAAAAACCAAATGGTAAAGCAATACATGAGTTGGTCCTCTATTACCTCAGAGAGCGCATTGAAGCCAATAACATTGATCTCAAATACCTTGTTGCAACCAATATCAACGAATGGTACATCATTGAAGCCTCATACTTTGAAAAGCTGTTTTACAAGAACAAAGCTTTGGTTAAGCATTATGAAGAGTGGCGTGATGGACAAAAAGTAACAAAAGATACAGGCTTGTTTTACAATGAAATAGTAAAACCTTTTATTGATGAGCTAAAGGAGGAAATTCCGTGCACATATTTCAAAATTCAGGATTATGAAAAAGTACTGAGGAATGAAGATCAAAAAGATGATAAAGATTTAATTGCGTTATTGAAGGTACTATCTCCCAACCACTTGCTGAAAGTGCCTTTTGCCAATGACAGCAACAGTTTGGATAAACGATTTTACAGCGAGTTGTTGCATATAATCGGATTAACGGAAGTAAAGGAAGGTGGTAAAAAGTTAATTGAAAGGCATAAGACAGGAGAACGACACAGCGGCACATTGCTAGAAAGTGCTATAGTGCAATTGGATAGCCTTGACAAACTCAATCGATTAGACAAACCAAGTCAATTCGGAAGCACGAGAGAAGAGCAATATTTCAATGTCGGTTTGGAGCTGTGCATTACTTGGATAAACAGGATTCTGTTTTTGAAGTTGATGGAAGCGCAATTGATAGCCTATCATAAAGGAGACAAGTCTTATACCTTCTTAACAACTGATAAAATAAAGAATTATGATGATCTAAACAGTCTGTTCTTTCAAGTATTGGCCAGGCAAAGCAAAGATCGAGTTGATGATGTAAAAAAGGTGTTTGAGAAAGTGCCTTATTTGAACAGTTCTTTGTTTGAACCTACAGATTTGGAGCAAATTACTTTATTTATCAGCAACCTGAAGGATGACAGAGAAATCCCATTACACAGCCAATCGGTTTTAAAAGACAAATCCGGCAAGAAAAGAACTGGCAGCATCACGGCTTTAGAATATTTATTTGAGTTCCTAAACGCATACGATTTTAGTGGTGAAGGTTCAGAAGAAGTACAAGAAGACAATAAAACCCTTATCAATGCTTCAGTACTAGGACTGATATTCGAAAAAATAAATGGTTATAAAGACGGCTCATTCTTTACACCTGGCTTCATCACCATGTACATGTGCCGGGAAACCATTCGCAAGGCGGTTGTGCAGAAATTCAATGACACGAAAAAATGGAGCATTGAAAAATTTGAAGACCTTTATGATAAAATCGAAGACCGCAAAGAAGCCAACGACATAGTAAACAGTCTTAAAATATGCGACCCTGCTGTTGGTTCTGGACACTTTTTAGTGTCAGCTTTAAATGAAATTATTTCTATCAAAAATGATTTAAAGATATTGTCCGACAGAAACGGCAAGCGATTGAAAGAATACCATGTGGAAGTGGTCAACGATGAATTGGTTGTAACGGACGAAGAAGGCGACTTATTTGAGTACAATCCTAGCAATAAAGAAAGTCAGCGCATACAAGAGACATTGTTCCACGAAAAGGAAACCATCATTGAAAAATGCTTGTTTGGAGTAGACATTAACCCCAACTCAGTTAAAATTTGCCGTTTGCGTTTATGGATTGAGCTTTTAAAGAGTGCCTATTATAAAAATGCTACAGAACTGGAAACCCTTCCAAACATTGACATTAACATAAAATGTGGCAATTCATTGGTAAGTCGATTTGCTATTGATTCAGACCTTAAACAAGCCCTTAAAAAGAGCAAATGGACTATAGATGGTTATAAACTGGCTGTTGATACCTACCGAAACGCTGAAAACAAAGAGCAAAAGCGGGAAATGGAGCGATTGATTGACGATATTAAGTCTGATTTTAAATCAAATATTGATCATCCATTCAAAAAGAAAATTAGTGAGGCAAGGGGTAAAGTTGACAATTTAGCTTCTAAGATCAATACAGAAAAGCAGTGGGGAAATAAGATTGATAAAAAGCTAATTAAGAATTTTGAAGATGCTGTTGCAAAATTGCAAAAACTTGAAAAAGAAAAGGATGAGATAGAGTCTAACAAGATTTATGAAAATGCTTTTGAATGGCGGTTTGAGTTTCCGGAGGTTTTGAATGATGAGGGGGATTTTGTGGGATTTGATGTGGTGATTGGGAATCCTCCTTATATTAGACAAGAAGGACTCAAAGACTTAAAGACATTTTTCATGTCTCAATTCAAACTTTTCACTGGAACAGCTGATTTGTATATATTTTTTATTGAAAAAGGCTTCAATGTATTGAAAAACAAAGGTGTTTTCACTTTTATTATGCCAAACAAATTTATGCAAACAGCTTATGGTAAACCAGCCCGTAAATTTTTATTGGAACAAAACCTGATTGAAATTATTGATTTTGGCGATTTTCAAGTTTTTGAAGAGGCTACAACATATCCTTGTATTTTAATTGCAAGTAAAGAGAATATCAAAGGGGCATTCAAGACAACAAAAATACATTCACCTGATTTTATAAATAATTTCACCAATTTC
>DASWYG010000181.1:0-11154 GCA_036405075.1 Bacteroidia bacterium
AAGGTTCAGATTTGTATACATTTATTTAATACAATTACACATGAACCAATCATTCCCGGAAAAAATCAGCATCATTGACGGAAACAACTTTTATGCACTTGGAATAAAGTGTGCCCTTCAATCGATTGCACCTACTTCTAAATCAGAAGTTCAGGTTTTCAGATCAGCAACAGAGTATTTATCATCTGAAATGGATGGTGAATTGGTGCTTTTGAACATCATGTTGCCTGATATAGGTGGCATAAAACTTTGTCAGCAAATAAAATTGCGAAAGCCTGAAATTAAGGTCATCATCTTGTCTATGAGTGATGACGAACAGGATCTGGCAAATTGCTTGGCTGCAATGGCTGATGGCTTTTTGTTTAAAGATTTCTCTGAAAAAGAACTTGAATTTGCAATGTTTAAAGTGTTCAGTAACTCCCGATACATTGATGCAGAATTGGTGTTGAAGCTCACAAGAAAAAGCATGCAGAGCAGAAGTGAAGAAAAAAGTTTGAATGAATTTGAAATGACATTGCTGCAATACATTTCAGATCAAATGAAAGACTTGGACATCGTTGAAAAAATGAAAATGCCCAGAGGTAAATTGTCTTATTATAAACGCAAACTGTATAAAAAGTTGGATGTAAAGAATTCGGCTGGTTTGATTAAAAAGGCTGTTTCTTTGAAATTGGTTAGCTAAAATTTAAATCTACATATTTCGCTGACATTAATTCTATTAGGTTGTCGAAAGCCAGATATTAATCTCGTCAAACAATAGAAATTCAACTAATTCATTTTACTTGTTTTATTTTTGCAATCACTGATTTTTTTAAAGAAATTGGTGCACAAATACACATTACACAATTGCATGACTGAGGGATACAAGGATTTTAAATGTGTTATAGTAGATGATGATCCTCAAAATATTTTATTGATGGAACATATACTTAACACTTATTTTGAAAATGATTTTTCTGTTGTAGGAACATTCGTAGATGCACGCGAGGCTCTAAAGTTCATTAATCAAAATCCCATTGATGCTGTGTTTTTAGATGTTGAAATGCCAGAGCTGAATGGTTTTGATTTGATTGAAGCTTCAAATGATCAGTATGATGCCAAGATCATTTTGGTGTCGAGTCACGATCATTATGCTTTGAAGGCATTTAAACATTCGGTTTTTGATTATTTGGTTAAACCTGTTACGATTAAGGACATGAGTGATTGTCTTAAAAAACTCAATAAAGATCGTCAAAAGCAATTGGAAAACGAAATTCAAACAAAAGACAACATCTTATTGGTGAACAGGCAGGACAAGACTATTTTTTTAGATATCAATCAAATCAGTCGCTTAGAAGCTGCGGGATCTTATACTGATATTTATTTGTGTGATGGTTCAAAAATAAGTTCAACAAAGAAGATCAATCACTTTGAAGGGATACTCAATCAATTCCCATTTTATAAACTACACAGAAGTCATTTGGTAAATCTCAATAAAATTAAGGAAATTCTTAAGTATGAGGGAGATGGTTTAGTGGTGATGCAAGATGGCAGTAAAATTGAAATTTCAAGAGCAAAAAAAGATGAATTTTTAAGATCCATTATGCGGGAAAAGAAAGTGTAGGTTAATCACAATTCTGACTATGTAAACACAATGCAAATCATGAAGTCAGAACTACAAAAAACAAATCTCTACCAGAGTCTAGAACTCTTGATCGAACATCTTGAACAAGGCGTCTTGCTGGAAAGCCCGGACAGGAAAATCGTGTACATCAATCACGCATTCTTGAAAATGTTTGGGATTCCTCTGGATCCAGAACAATTGATTGGTAGCGATTGCTCGGATACTGCATCACAGTTTTCTCATTTGTTTGATGATGGGATTTATTTCCTCAATACCATTACCAAAGCCATTCGATCGCGTTTGATGCAAAAGCATGTGGTGTTGAAAATGAAAAATGGAACTGTGTTAAGCCGAGATTTTATTCCGTTAAATGAAAATGGGATTTATAAAGGGCATGTTTGGGTTTACACGGATATAACAAAAGATGAAAATCACAAGGATACCATTTACAATCAAAAAGTTTTTTATGAAGAAATATTGAATAAAATTCCGGCAGACATTGCTGTATTTGATCATGATCACAAGTACCTTTATGTGAATCCAAATGGTATTGCCAATGATGAAATCAGAAATTGGATAATAGGTAAAACGGATTGGGACTATTGTCATTACAGAAATAAACCATTGGATCTGGCAAAGGAAAGGCATGAGCATTTTGTTAAAGCCGTTGAAAATGGGGCGCATTATTGGGAAGAGGCAATGAACAATGGCGGTAAAATTGAAACGCACATGCGCAGTATGTCGGCAGTTTATAATTCGGCAAATAATGTGGAAATGGTCATTGGATATGGGTTGAATGTTACAGCTGTAAAAGAGAGTGAACAAGCTTTAAGAAAAGCGAACCGACATTTGGAGTTGTTATACAAATTGATGGACAGTTCTTCTGATTCAATTCAAATTTCTAGAGAAAATGGACGCTTGTTTTATATGAATAAGCAAGCATTAACTCGTCTTGGAATATGCGATTCAGAAATGGATCAACATTTTGTATGGGATTTTGAAACTGAGTTTAAAAATGAAGCAGATTGGTTTGAGCATGTTGAAAAATTAAAAGCCACCGAATTTCATATCGTTGAAAGGGTCAATCTTAACAAAAGTACCGGTAAAATGATTCCGGTTGAGGTTACGGTCAAATACATTCAGATAGAAAATGAAGGTTATATCATTGCCAATTCCAGAGATATTTCTGAAAGGTATAAAAATCAAAAGGCCCTTGAGTCGAAACAGCAAATGTTAAAAGCCATTTCAATCGCCACTGATGAATTGTTGTCAAATAATGATCTGTTCAGTGCATGTGCTCATTCTCTGGAGTTGTTGGGTAAGGCAACTCAGGTAAGCAGAACCTATTTGTTTGAAAATTCTTTCAATGGAAATGCAGTTACATCTCAAAGAGTTGAATGGTCTGCTGAACACGCAATTCCACAAATAGATAATCCTGAACTGCAAAATGTGCCTTTTGAATTGTTCGAAGACATATTGCCACAAATGAATGCCGGCTTGCCATTTAATGCTCATGTAGATGGTTTGAATGATGGACAATTGAAAACCATACTTCAAGCTCAAAGTATTCAATCCATTTTAATCATCCCCATCACACATAAAAATAAATTTTGGGGATTTGTTGGTTATGATGATTGTGAGTTTAAGAGAATTTGGGGAGAAGATGAGTTGGCCTTGCTTCAAAGTTTTGCCTACAGTATTGCAAATGCCATTGAAAGAAAGCAATTGGAATTGAATGCTTTTGAAGCGAAAGAAATTGCTGAAAAAACCAATAAGAACAAATCTGAATTTTTAGCCAATATGAGTCATGAGATCAGAACACCGCTCAATGCGTTCATAGGAATGGCCAGATTGTTATCGAAAACCAAATTGGATGCAAAGCAATTGTCATACCTGACAGTAATCAATAATTCCGCAGAGAGTTTATTGTTTATCGTCAATGATATTTTGGACATTGAAAAGTTGAATTCAGGTAATCCGGATTTTGAAAAAGTGGAATTCAATATGGAAGAAAGGTTGATGAAGTCATTGGAAATGTTTATGTTCAGGGCAGATGAGAAAAACTTAAAACTTAAATTTCTCAGTGAATGTTCTTATAGAAGAATGGTAATTGGTGACCCCAATAGGTTGTCTCAAGTGATGAACAATTTGCTCAACAATGCAATTAAATTTACGCCTTATGGTTCAGTAGTGGTAAGGATGACTTGTAAAGAAGTTGAAAATGAGATGTTTTATTCAATTTCAGTTAAGGATACCGGTATTGGTATCTCAAAATCAAATTTGCAAAGGATATTTGAACCTTATGCTCAAGCCGGGAAAGGCATTTCTGGTAAATATGGTGGAACCGGCTTGGGTTTGAGTATTTGTAAGACAATTGTTGAAATGCAGGGAGGAACAATCTCTGTTGATAGCACACCCGGCGAAGGAAGTGAGTTTATTGTGAATCTTAGATTTGAAAAATCACATAATTCAAATAAAAATGATAAACGGGATAAAAATATCATGTCAAATCCTGATCTAAGTGGTTTGAGAGTATTAATAGCGGAGGATGTTGAAATTAATCGTTTTCTCATTCAACATTTATTGGAATCCAGCGGATGTACAGTTGAAAGTGCAGGCAATGGAAAAGAAGCACTTGAAATGATGTCAACAAACCAATTTAATTGTGTTTTAATGGACATTCAAATGCCAGTAATGGATGGTATTGAAGCTTTGAAACTGATCAGGCAAAATAATCAGTTTGATGGAATACCCATAATAGCGCTCACTGCTCATGCTTTAATAGGAGATAACTCCAATTTTTTAAAGATGGGTTTCGACTGGTGTCTGACCAAACCATTTACTGAAGATCAGTTATTCGAAGCAATCGTTGAAACTAGTCGTTTGGGCAAAGCTATCAGAAATGATAAACCTTATGACTTAAAAGAAATGACACAATTGTCTAAAAATAAACCAGATTTTGTTAAAAGCATGATGACTTTATTTGTTGAACAGTCTGGATTAAGAGTCGATGAAATTAAAATATCATTGAGATCTGAAAATTTGAACGATCTCAAATCAACATTGCATAAGTTAAAACCATCTTTGATCAATTTTCAAGTTTATGAGGCAATTGGTTTACTAAAAAAAATTGAGAACAATGCAATTGGGGGAATTATGAATTCTGAAGTAATCGAAATTTCAAATCAGATTGTAATGATTGTTGAAAAATGTATACAATTTATGAAGCAGGAGTTAGTGGAATTGGATTGATGTTTAAAACTGTTTGATAAAGGACCTGTTTAACTTTTTCTGTATTTTAAGGGTTTGAAAATCAGCTTCGTGTTAAAAGGTTTTCCACATTGTTTAATTATATAAGTCCTTGAATTACCTTTGCTCATAGTGAAATTCGAAGGAAATATCAATGGTAAGTTGCCACAGGTTGGATCATCGATCTTTTCTGTTATGTCAACTTTGGCAAATGAACACAATGCCATCAACCTCGCACAGGGCTTTCCGGATTTTGATTGTTCTGTTGAATTGAAGCAATTGGTTTTTGATGCCATTACATCCGGCCTCAATCAATACGCTCCAATGCCCGGATTGATGAGCCTTAGAGAAAAGATAGCCGTTAAAACCGAAGAAATGTATTCGGCAGTTTATCATCCTGAAACGGAAATCACCATTGTGCCGGGAGCAACTTTGGGTATTTATGCAGCCATTAATGCATTGATCAAAGAAAATGATGAAGTAATTGTAATTGAACCTGCTTATGATTCCTATATCCCATCTATTGAATTGGCAGGTGGAAAAGCAATTATTTATGAGATGCAATTTCCTGAATACAAAATAGATTGGGAACAAGTCAAAAAACTGGTGAGCAATCGTACGCGAATGATCATCATTAACACACCTCATAACCCAACCGGTTCAACTTTGAGTTCGGAGGATATGAAAAAACTGGAGAAACTCATTATCAATACTGATGCCATTATACTCAGCGATGAAGTTTATGAGCACATTATTTTTGATGGTTTAGAACATCAATCGGTAGCGCGATTTCCAAAGTTGGCGCAGCGTTCGGTCATTGTTTCATCTTTCGGAAAGACCTATCACACCACTGGTTGGAAGTTAGGCTATTTATTGGCTCCTGAAAACATTATGGTACAAATCAGAAAGGCTTATCAATTCATGGCATTTGCGGCCAATACACCCATTCAACATGCTTATGCCAAAATTTTGGACCATAAAGACATGTACCTTGAATTGGGTGCTTTTTATCAGGCAAAACGCGATTTGTTTCGCAAAGGGTTGAAAGGCAGTTCATTTAAATTGGCTCATTGTAATGGCAGTTACTTTCAATCCGTCACTTATGAAAAACATCCTGATGCAGAATTGAGCGATCAGGAGATGGCCAGAAAATTGACAATTGAAAATAAAGTGGTATGTATACCATTTTCTTCTTTTTATAAACGAAAAACCGATAACAAAGCTCTGCGATTCTGTTTTGCAAAATCTGATGAAACATTGAACAACGCTTTGGACATTTTATGCAAGCTTTAAATTTCACAGTTATCCAGGCCAATTTGATCTGGGAAGACATAGATGCAAATCTTTCATTGATGGAAAGCCTTTTGGCTAAAATCCAACAAACGGATGTCATCGTTTTGCCTGAAATGTTCACTACAGGTTTTAGCATGCAGGCTGAAAAATTGGCAAAGGATTCTTATGCCAAAGGTTTAGCTTGGATGAAAGCAATTGCGGCAGCTAAACATTCTGCTGTAATTGGGAGTTTGATGATTGAGCGCGATGGTAAATACTACAATTCATTGGCTTTTGTGAATCCGGAAGGAAAAGTGGAATGGTATGATAAAAGACATTTGTTTACTCCCGGAGAGGAATCCAAACATTACTCCAAAGGCGATAAAAGGTTGATAATAGACTACAAGGGCTGGAAAATTTGTCCATTGATATGTTATGATCTTAGATTTCCAGTATTTAGTCGCAATGATGTAGAATACGATTTGCTCATTTACGTGGCCAATTGGCCTGAAAAAAGGAATTATGCCTGGCAGCAATTACTGAAAGCACGTGCGATCGAAAATCAGTGTTATGTCATTGCATGCAATAGAATTGGAGTCGATGGAAATGGCGTTAATCATATTGGAAATTCAGGAATTATAAATTTCATGGGAGAAGAAATTGGATTTGGTGATGCTGAAAATTGTTTTCAATTCAATTTGTCTAAAGCACCATTGATGGAAATACGTCAACAATTTCCGGTTTTAAATGACAGAGACAATTTTAAATTGATTTGAATGATGAATTGTTGCAAGTTATGCTCTGCAATGGTTTGAAGTAGTTTATGGTTCCTTTTTATTCGTTTATTAATGGTTCATAAAAACTAAAATTTCAAATTTTTTATTCGGACATTTTGCTGCAATTTTGCGACAAATATTTTTCATGCCGAATACTTCCGAATTACAGAACATTTCTTCACAAGTCAGACGCGACATCGTTAGGATGGTACATGCAGTCCAAAGCGGTCACCCCGGTGGATCATTGGGTTGTGCTGATTACTTGACAGCATTGTATTTTAAAATCATGGATATTAAACCCAATGCATTTACACAAGAAGGTTTAAATGAGGATGTTTTTTTTCTGAGCAATGGACACATTAGCCCTGTATTTTACAGTGTTTTAGCAAGAAGCGGATATTTTCCTGTATCTGAACTTTCTACATTTAGAAAACTCAACAGCAGATTGCAAGGACATCCTACAACTCATGAAGGCTTACCTGGAGTTAGAATTGCAACCGGTTCATTGGGCCAAGGTCTTTCTGTAGCTTGCGGTATGGCCGAAGCAAAGAAATTAAATGGAGATGATCATATTGTTTATGTAACAGTTGGTGATGGGGAGTTGCAAGAAGGGCAGAATTGGGAAGCCATTATGTACGCCGGTCACCGCAAATTGAACAATATCATAGTAGCAGTTGATTACAACAAACAACAAATCGACGGAAATGTCATTGACATCATGAGTTTCACTGAACTTAGGAAGAAGTTTGAGGCTTTTTCATGGCAAGTTCTTGAAATGAATGGCAATGATATGCAAGATATATTAGACACCAATGCCAAAGCTCAATCAATGAGAAGTGAGGGTAAACCAATAGTTATTCTGATGAGAACTGAAATGGGATTTGGTGTCGATTTCATGATGGGTAGTCATGAGTGGCACGGAATAGCACCAAATGATGAACAATTGGCACGTGCTTTGAATCAATTACCCGAAACGCTTGGCGATTACTAAGATAATTGAGCCATGAAAAAAGCGTTTCTATTTAGTATGAAATTATTTTTTTCAGCAGTCCTAATGTTGACTGCCTCCATGGCTTTCGCCCAAAATCCTCAGAAAACTAGGATTCTCATCATTTTTGATGCATCGGGTAGTATGACCAGTCCAATTGATGGCAGTACCCGTATTCAAGTAGCCAAGAAAATGGCTGTTAAACTCATCGACAGTTTATCCAGCTTTAAAAATGTGGAAGTGGGTTTAAGGGTATATGGTCACCAAAAGACAGTGGAAATGAAAGATTGCAAGGACTCCAGATTGGAAGTTCCCTTTTCTCCAAACAATCAGGTGATCATGAAAAAGAAGGTCAATTCTCTGGTGCCAAAAGGATGGACCCCAATAGCCTACTCTTTAATGGAATGCGAAAAGGATTTTCCTGATGAAAAAGGTGTCAGAAATTTGGTGATCATCATAACCGACGGACTCGAAGAATGTACCGGCGATCCTTGCGCAATTTCACAAGCTCTTCAGAAAAAAGGCATATTTCTAAAACCATTTATCATTGGATTAGGTTCTTCCGAACAATTCAAACTCAATTTCGATTGTGCAGGTACCTATTACGATGCCAACTCTCAAAGAGAATTTGAAACAGTTGTTGGCGTTGTCGTATCGCAAGCCATGAATGCCACAAGTTGCCAGATCAATCTGCTCGACAAACAGTTCAGACCGGTTGAAACCAATGTGCTCATGAGCATTTATGATGCAGCTACCAAGAAATTACTTTTCAATTACGAGCATACAATGAATGGCAGAGGCGTTCCTGATACTTTGTTCTTAGACCCTTTGCGAAAGTATGACATTACAGTGCATACACTTCCTGTAGTAGAAAAGAAAAATGTAGAATTGATCGTTGGAAAACACAATGTCATCGCAATTGATGTGCCTCAAGGCAATTTGGCATTTAATTGTACAGGGAAGACCAATTACCCGGATTTAAAAGTCATCATTAAAAAGCATGGTCAACATCAAACGATCAATGCTCAAACATTCAATACAACCAAAAGGTATTTAACAGGATTGTATGATTTGGAGATTTTAACAGTTCCGAGAATATATTATGACAGTGTAGTAGTGGATCAAAATCAAACCACCACGATCAGCATTGCTCAGCCCGGTCGTTTACAAATCAATAAGACCAAAGATTTGGTTTGTGCCATTTACAGAATACAAAATGGCAAAATGGAATGGGTAGCAGATATAGGCGATGCCTATTTGCAATACATCATCATGCAACCTGGCAAATATGTGGTAGCAGGTAGAAATAAACCTGAAACCAGAACCATTTATACTTTTGAAAAGGAATTCATCATTACATCAGCAACAACTACAGAAATAAATATTTAATACATGCAAGCATTAGCAATATTAGGGAACAACGATACAAGATCAGGATTTGGCGCAGGATTATTGGAGGCAGGTCAACAAGACAGCAGGGTAGTGGCATTGTGTGCCGACCTTACCGGTTCATTGAAAATGGATGCATTTAAAAAATCGTTTCCGGACAGGTTCTTTCAAATGGGTATCGCTGAAGCCAATATGATGGGTGTAGCAGCCGGATTGGCCACTGCAGGCAAAATTCCTTTTACCGGCACTTTTGCCAATTTCAGCACCGGAAGGGTTTACGATCAAATTCGTCAAAGTATTGCTTATAGCGGAAAAAATGTTAAAATCTGCGCTTCACATGCAGGTGTTACGCTGGGTGAAGATGGCGCTACTCACCAGATTCTGGAAGATATTGGATTGATGAAAATGTTACCGGGAATGGTGGTCATCAATCCATGTGATTTTAACCAGACAAAAGCAGCTACTATTGCCATTGCCAAGTATGATGGCCCATGTTATTTAAGATTTGGACGTCCGAAAGTGCCGATTTTTACAGCACCTGATCAAGAATTCATCATTGGCAAAGCCGTAACCATTTACGAAGGTGCCGATGTTTCAATATTTTGCACGGGACATTTGGTTTGGAAAAGTATTCAAGCAGCACAAGCATTGAGCGAAAAAGGCATCAGTGCAGAAGTGATCAACATACACACCATAAAACCATTAGATGAAAAAGCAGTGCTTGATTCGGCCAGAAAAACAAGATGTGTTGTGACAGCCGAGGAGCACATGTACAATGGCGGATTAGGTGACAGTATCAGTCAATTGCTTTCAAGAAACTTGCCTACACCTGTTGAGTATGTGGGAGTGAATGATACTTTTGGTGAAAGTGGAACCCCGGATCAGTTGATGGCAAAATACCATTTGGATGTTGCAGATGTTGTAGCTGCGGCCGAAAAAGCCATATCCAGGAAATCCTGATAGAGGTTTGTAAAACTCTTAATATCAGATTTTTAATTTCATAATTTTTATTTTATTTGTTTTTTAAAACAAATATAGATTCTTTTGTGATAGCATAAACCTACTTATACTAATATGAAGATTTTAAAGATTTTAGGATTAATTATCCTTACAGTAATTGTGATATTCCTGGTATCAGGATTGTTCATAAAGAAGGATTTCGAGTATGAAATGAGCAAAGAAATGGCAATTTCCAAAGACAAGGTCTGGGAAAATGTGATTTATTTCAAAAACCATGAAAAATGGTCTCAATGGAAGAAAATGGACCCTAACATGAAAGTTGAAATAACAGGGACTGACGGCACTCCGGGTGCAAAAATGTCATGGACCAGTACCCATAAAGATGTAGGCAACGGCAGTCAAACCATTGTTAGTGTATCAGGCTCAGAACGCGTCGATTCTAAATTGGATTTTGATGGTAGAGGTGAGGCCAATACATATATGAGTGTTGTCGGTGATTCAACTAAATGCAAGGTAACCTGGTCTTTGAAAATGTCTGCACCTTATCCTTTCAATACATTTATGTTCATGATGGGCGACAAACCAATGAATGATATGTTCAAAACCGGTTTAGACATGCTCGAAACAGCATCAAAATAGCAAAACCTCTCTTTTAATCATAAACAAAAAAAGACAGTTAAAAACTGTCTTTTTTTGTTTGGGGTGATCAATGGGGTTCGAACCCACGGCCCTCAGAACCACAATCTGATGCTCTAACCAACTGAGCTATGACCACCGTTTTTTGGGATGGCAAATATACTTATTTTTACTGATTTGCAAAACTAAATTTAACATAAAGTTTGTAAGCTGCATGTACCTTAAAAGAACATACAAATTATAGAGTTTAATGCTAAACGCTGCGTTTATTTGATCTTTAT
>DASWYG010000182.1:0-3517 GCA_036405075.1 Bacteroidia bacterium
CCTTGTGCCGAGATATTGATTCAAAAATTAACGTTTGCCGATTAAATGATTTTAATTGCACTCATATTTTATTGTGCAAAATCCTGAAGAACTTATAAAATTAACAGAGACTGAAAATTTCAAAATCGGTAAAAGAAAAGATGGCATCATACATGTTTATTTTAAAAACAATGTACTGATAGATATAAACAAAATTAACTATTTATTTGGTTTATACGATGAATACACCAATGGCGTAAAAGCTTGTTTTATCTTTGAAGCTGGCCACAAGGTAGGCGTTACCCGCGAAGCCAGACATTACATAAAAAAAGTTGAAAATGAACTACCTGTTATTGCAGGATGTATCATCTTTCAAAACATGGTTTATAGAATGATTGCCGTTTTTTTCCTGAGATTCAATCAACCTATTAAACCTTTATACATTGTCAATGACTTTGATTCAGGTATAAAATGGTTGAAACTTCAAGAAAATGAATTCAATGATTTGAACAATCAAGTTCTATTGGCTTAAACTTTTGCCAAAGCTTGTTCAACGTCTTCTAGCAGATCTTCAATATCTTCAACTCCTACACTCAATCTTAAGAGTCCGTCTACTACGCCCGCTTTTTCTCTCTCTGCTTTAGGTATACTGGCGTGTGTCATACTTGCCGGATGGTTCACCAGACTTTCTACACCACCTAAAGATTCAGCCAAAGTAAACACTTTGACATTCGTGGCAAATCTCATTGCTGCTTCAAAATCATCTCCTTTTAATGTAAAGGAAACCATTCCGCCAAAATCACGCATTTGCTTTTTAGCCACTTCATGTCCTGCAGCATCTTCAAAACCCGGCCAATAGACTTTGCCAATTTTTGGATGATTCCTTAAATAATGCGCAATGGCTTTTCCATTCTCGCAATGTGCCTTCACTCGTAAATGCAAAGTTTTTATTCCTCTTATCACTAAAAAACAGTCCATAGGGCCTGGATTTGCACCACAACTGTTCAATATAAATGCCAATCGCTCATGCAAGGTTTGATCTTTGGTGATCAACGCACCCATCACAACATCGCTATGACCTCCTAAGTATTTTGTTGCGCTGTGCATCACTATATCAGCACCCAAGTCCAAAGGATTTTGAAGGTAGGGTGAAGCAAAAGTGTTGTCTATTGCCAATAATAAATTGTTCTCTTTCGCAATTTTTGAGACTGCAGCTATATCTACAATTTTTAAAGTTGGATTCGTTGGCGTTTCGGCCCAAATCAATTTTGTGTTGCTGTTGATGTATTTCTTAATGTTTTCTGAATCGTAAAGATCGATGTAATGAAACTTGATACCAAATGGTTCGTAGATCTTTGAAAACATTCTGTATGAGCCACCATAAATATCATCTCCGGTGATGATCTCATCGCCAGGTTTCATCAATTTAATCACCGCATCAATGGCACCCATTCCACTGCTGAAACACAAAGCATTCTGACCATTTTCAAGCGCTGCTAAATTGTTTTCTAATTGAGTTCTTGTTGGATTTTTACCCCTGGCATAAGCATAACCTTTATGCTGTCCTGGATATTCCTGTACATAAGTACTGGTTTGAAATATAGGTGTCATGATGGCACCTGTTGTTGGATCTGGTACTATGCCGGCATGTAATGCTTTGGTTCCGAATTTCATGAGGCAAAGTTAAGGCTTATTAACACTTTTACAATTTCATTGCAAGAGTTTTATCTTCATTAATCGATTACCGTCCGCATTGATCCAAATATCACCATTCACATTCGCAACACCATGAATAGTACCAACATGATCGACCAAAAAAGTATTTACAATTCGTCTGTCTGTGACGTTGTATTGAAACAAACTACTGCCTTTGCAAAAAAGTATTTGATCATTGTACCAGCAAGCATCACTCAAATTATCTCCAACATGACTCCTACTGATGATCTTTAACAGATTTTTGTGGTATTTATACAGAGTGTCATTTTTCGAGTAAAGCCAAACATATGGAGTACCGGGTTGTACTGCAATTCCTGTTATTTCACCCATGCCATTGATTTCCTCATAGGCCATTCCGCCACTTGATAAATGTATCAACAATGAAAAGCTATTCGACATTGATGCAAAAACCAAATCCCCATCAGAATCTATTGAAGTAGGGACTGTGCCTTTCATCCATATTTCTGTCATTTGGAAATTTGATGGATTTATGATGTAATAATCATCTGAACCAGGTTTACAGGCTAGAAGTTGAGCGTTAAAAGTACCGATCCCCAACTCATTGTCTACCAATAGATCCGTTTTTTCTGCTAAAATCTGGGTGCTTTTGAACCAATTTTCTTTAGGCTTGTCTATGCTGGAGATCATTTTAAAATCTCCAATTTCAATCGAGCCATCATTGTTCTTCTTGATCAATAAACTCGATTGTCCTATAAACTTCAATTGAATTTGATTTGAATCGTTTTGAATAAAACTATCTGTTTTTATGGTTTTAAATGCATTTTCATCTTCCAAGAAAACAGTATATGTTTTTTCAGAGAATTCAATATACTTGTATTCATTTCCACTTTCGATCTTCCATAAACCTCGCAAATCTATTTTTTGATTTCCAGATAATTGTTTTGGAGAATCAGTTTCAACCTTTTTACAAGAGAAAATAAATATTGTTATGGATAAAATGAAATAGATACTATGTATTTTCATATGGTGATTTAACTAAATTTTCATCTCGATTAATTGCGGACTAATGGTCAATCTGCCTTCAGTTTTAGCTTTTACTTCATCAACTGTAACACCCGGAGCAATTTCCATCAATTCAAAACCATTTTCATTGATGTCGAACACACCCAATTCCGTTACGACTTTCTTAACACAATTCCTTCCGGTAATTGGCAAACTGCATTCCTTTAATAACTTTGATTCACCAGCTTTGTTCACATGCTGCATCGCAACAATTATGTTTTTAGCACTTGCAACAAGATCCATAGCACCACCCATTCCTTTAACCATTTTGCCTGGTATTTTCCAATTGGCTATGTCGCCTTTATCGTTAACTTCCATGGCACCTAAAACAGTTAAATCGACTTTTCCGGCCCTGATCATACCAAAACTAGTTGCTGAATCAAAAAATGCCGATCCGGGAACTGTTGTTATAGTCTGCTTACCGGCGTTGATCAAATCAGCATCTTCTTCACCTTCAAATGGGAAAGGACCCATGCCCAATAATCCGTTCTCAGATTGTAATACCACTTCTACACCTTTTGGAATGTAATTGGCTACCAATGTTGGTATACCAATGCCCAAATTGACATAAAAACCATCTTTCAATTCTTGCGCAATTCTACTTGCAATTTGTTCTTTTGTTAACATTGTTTCCCATTGCAAATCAAAGGTTTTTTTTCAATTTTTACTCAAGTATTTGGGAATAATCTTCATTCCTTTTTAGATTTCGTCACTTGATTCAAAAATTGTTTTACATTTTTTATAGAATCTTGATGGCATATCTCAATTTGTTTAAATTTGTAATCATGCAAAGTAAAGT